>QCRA01000004.1 GCA_003212035.1 Prochlorococcus sp. AG-459-D04 | reverse complement strand
ATTTTTCTTTTATCTGAAATTTTTTGAATAAAAAATATATCTTCCAAAATATTTTTAATTGTCATTTTCGGATTCAAACTTGAAAAAGGATCTTGAAAAATAATTTGCACATTATTGTTCTTTTTAAAAGATTTATTTTTCGATGCATGATTTTTATCATAAATTTTGATTTCACCACCTCTTACTTTAAGAAGTCCAATTAAAGCCCTACATAATGTACTTTTACCGCTCCCTGAAGAACCAACTATTCCAAGAGTCTCATTCTCATATAACTTGAAACTAACTTCATTTAAAGCTTTATTCCACTTATTAATGAAAATTGAAGAATTTAATTTATACCAATGTCTTAGGTTATTTGCCTCAAGAACAACTTCATTTCGAGCATTATTTTTAGTTTTTTGTTTTAATACTATTTTTGAAGCATTTACTAACTTTTTCCCAATATCTGATTTTGGTGATTGAAAAATATCTAATATCTTCCCTTTTTCAACAATCGATCCCTTCTCAATTATTGCAACTTTTTTACACCACTTTGCTGCAAGATTTATATCGTGACTAATTAAAATTAAGGTAGTATCAAATTCATTACATAGATGAATTATTTCTTGCATAATTTCAAAACTTGTTTTGGTATCTAAGCTTGTTGTAGGTTCATCAGCAATTAATAATTTAGGTTTCAAAGCAAGTGCCATCGCTATAGAAACTCTCTGTCTCATTCCACCACTAAATTGATGCGGGAAAGAATCAAGTCTACTTTCTTCAATTCCTACTTTTTGAAAAACTTCTTTTACTAATTTTTTAATAAGTACAGATGATTTAGTTTGATCATGCGTTTTAAATAATTCATATAAATGATCCCCAACTCTCATTAGCGGATTAAGTTTTTTTATAGAGTCTTGATAAATAAATCCAAAATTCTTTCTTCTAAATAATTGTGCATCTTTGTTATTTATTTTCCTAGGATCTTCACTAGAAATCGATAAATACCCTTTAGAAGTGGCCTTTTCAGGCAAAATATTTACTAATGTTTTTGCAAAAGTGGTCTTTCCACATCCAGAAGGTCCTATTATGGCCAAATGATCTCCACTATCGATTTCCAAATTAAAATCTTTGATAATAGGTTGCTGTTTTAAACCATATTTAACAGTAAGATTTTTAACTACAATAATTTTTTCTTTATTTTTTTCCATGATTTATAGCAAATTTTTCTAGACCTAAATAAAATACATCTAAAGCGATATAAAATGTCCGAGGCAGCTGCAAATTCAAAAGAAAAAAACGAAATTGAAGTTTCCAAAACTATTTTGCCTGAAAATAAAAAATATGAAAGTGAATCTTTGCATTATCAAATAAAAATTCCCGATTGGCTTCTTAAAGATATTAATAATTTTGAAAAATCAAATAAAGAAAATGATAAGAATCAAAACCTTATAGTAAAGGCTTTTAAACTTGCTTATAAAGCTCATGATGGACAATTCCGCGCGAGTGGCGAGCCATACATTATCCACCCGGTTGCAGTTGCAAATCTCCTCAAAGAAATAGGTGCTAGTTCATCTGTTATTGCTGCAGGCCTGTTACATGATGTTGTTGAAGATACTGGCATTGATCTATCCGAAATAGAAACAAATTTTGGATTAGAAGTAAAAATACTTGTAGAAGGTGTAACAAAATTAGGAGGCATTCATTTTAACAACAGGACTGAAGCACAAGCTGAAAATCTTAGGAAAATGTTTTTGGCTATGGCCAGCGATATCAGAGTTGTCTTAGTAAAACTTGCGGATCGCCTTCATAACATGAGAACAATTGAATGGCTAAATGATGAGAGAAAACAAAGAATAGCGAGAGAAACAAGAGAAATTTATGCACCATTAGCTAATCGGCTAGGAATAAACAGATTTAAATGGGAATTAGAAGATTTAGCTTTTAAATTCCTAGAGCCTAAAGAATATCAAGATCTTAAAGATCAAATCGCTGTTAAAAGAAGTGATAGGGAAAAAAGATTAAAAGTAACTTTGAATCTTATGAAAGAAAACTTAGTTTCAGCAGGTTTGAAAAATTTTGAAATCACAGGAAGGCCAAAACATCTTTATGGCATCTGGAGCAAAATGGAAAGACAACAAAAGCATTTTCACGAGATTTATGATGTTGCTGCCCTAAGGATTATCGTGGACAATTCAGATAGTTGTTATAGAGCTTTAGCAGTTGTTCATGATACTTTCAAACCAATTCCAGGTAGATTTAAAGACTATATAGGATTACCAAAACCTAATGGATATCAGTCCTTACACACTTCTGTGATTGGAAGACATCGACCTATTGAAGTTCAAATTAGAACTACTTCCATGCATCAAATTGCTGAATACGGAATCGCCGCCCATTGGCAATACAAAGAGGGTGGTTCTCCTGCTAACAGTAATGCCGAGAGATTTAATTGGCTAAGACAATTAGTAGAATGGCAACAGGAAGGTAATGAAGGGGATCATAATGATTATTTAGCTTCAATTAAAGAAGATTTATTTGATGAAGAAGTATTTGTGATCACTCCAAAAGGAGATGTAGTTGGTTTAAGGAAAGGATCTACCGCGATAGATTTCGCCTACAGAATTCATTCTGAAGTTGGAAATCACTGTAATGGAATAAGAATTAATGAAAAGCTTTCTCCATTATCTACATCACTTCAAAACGGTGACTTCATAGAAATTCTGACAAGTAATAATGCAACTCCAAGCTTGGATTGGCTGAACTTTGTAGTTACGCCAACTGCTAAAAATAGAATCCGCCAATGGTATAAGAAAAGCCATCGTGAGGAAACTATTAAAAGAGGAAGAGATTTACTTGAAAAAGAAGTAGGTCGAAACGGTTTTGAAGCATTACTTTCTAGTGAAGCCATGAAAAAAGTTGCAAATCGATGCAATTTAAAAACTACTGAAGACCTTCTTGCATCTCTTGGTTTTGGTGGTTTAACTTTGCATCAAGTATTAAACAGACTAAGAGAAGAAATAAAATTACAGACAGAAGATGTAAAAAATAAATCTGACTCTGAAATAGCAAAATCTTTTAAAAGTAACAGTAATATATCCACTAATAAATATAATGCAGCAGCTAAATCACCAATTTCCGGGATAGAAGGTCTTGATTACAGAATAGGTAAATGCTGTTCCCCACTTCCAGGCGAGGATATTATCGGAACTGTATCATTAGGCAACCATGGGATAACCATACATAGAGAAGATTGTGAAAATGTAATACCAATTCCAATAGAGAGAAGATTACCTGTTGGTTGGAATCAGGATAATAAAACTGGCGATAATAAGTTTCCAATTCAGCTGAGAATAGAAGTAATTGATAGAGTAGGAGTTCTTAAAGATATTCTTATGCAGTTATCTGATAAAGGTATAAACGTTAGCGATGCCAATGTTAAAACTGCTTATGGTAAACCAGCTATTATAAATCTTTGCGTAGGTCTTGAAAGTTATAATCAACTTCACAAAACAATTGAACAAATTAAATCAATGGCAGATGTTTTGGATATTGCGAGAGTTGGACAAAGTTAATTTTAAAATCAGATCAATCTATCTTTTACTTTTTATCTTGTAGATAAAAAGAACAATACTGCCGCAAATCAAAGCTAATAAAAATCCTACAAAAGATGAACCTAAGAGTAATCTTAGGGAAAAAATTCTACCTTGTTTCCATAAGTCATCAAAAACTAAACTTTTTTCAAGAATTTTATTAGAAGAATTATTTAAAAAAAACGAACCAACCTTATAGTTAAAATAATAAAGTGGAATATAAGTAAAAGGGTTACTTATCCAAGTACCAATTGCAGCTAGAACAATATTTCCCTTAGCTATTTTCGCAAAAAATACCCCTATTAAAGTCTGAAGCCCAAAAAAAGGAAAGCAGCCACTAAATACCCCTATAGCTAAACCTTTAGCATTAAAGAAAGGACTTCCATTCTGATTCCTAAATAATGATAGAATTTTCTTATAGGTAATATCTCTTTTAAATCTCATTCAGAAAGAAAATTTCAAAACTAAATTCTTGATAATTTTACTTAATTATCTATAACAAAGCGAGAGATGGATTCTATAGTTACTACAGAAGATACGATAGCCGCAATTGCTTCAGCTATAAGTATAGGGAAAGGAGGCGTTGCGATAATAAGAGTATCAGGGAAAGACTCAATAAATTCTTGCAAAAAGATTGTTCAAACTCAATCTAAATATGCATGGGAATCGCATAGAGTTTTTCATGGTTTTATTCAGGAAAATAACCAAAATAAATTTATAGATGAGGTTTTAATTTTAGTGATGAAATCACCAAATAGCTTCACAGGAGAGGATGTTGTTGAACTTCATTGCCATGGAGGAACTATCATAGTAAATAAAGTCTTAAAGATATTATTATCTAGTAATTCTAAAGTTAGACTTGCAAACCCTGGAGAATTTAGTCAAAGAGCTTTTCTTAATGGGAAAATAGACCTTACTCAAGCCGAATCGATTAATCAATTAATTAATGCAAGCAATACCAGATCAGCAGAGTTGGCTTTTAGCGGGGTTCAAGGAGAAATAAAGAAAAAAATTGATGATATTAAAAATGACCTTATAAATCAACTTTGCGAAATAGAAGCGAGAGTTGATTTTGAAGAAGACTTCACAGATTTTGATTACACCAAATATCTTAAAAAGATTAAAAAAGTAAAAGAAAAAATAGAATTACTAATAGAAAATGCAAAAAGAAATTCATATATTCACAATGGAATATCCATTGCGCTTATAGGCAAAACAAATGTTGGGAAAAGCTCTTTATTAAATTTGCTTGCAAAAAAAGAGAAAGCAATCGTAACTAATATTCCTGGAACAACTAGAGATGTAATTGAAGTTAATTTAAATATTCATGATATTCCAATGAAAATAATTGATACTGCTGGCATAAGAGAAACTCATGAACAAATTGAAAGTATTGGAATTAAAAAAAGTTTTGGGAAAATTAAAGAGTCAGATTTTATAATTTATATTTATAGTCTTGAAGAAGGATTTAATGAAGAAGACAAAAAAATAATACAAGAAATCCCTAAAGAAAAATTAATTACTATTTTGGGCAATAAAAAAGATTTAATTGATTGCAAAAATATTAATTCAAATGAGTTAAAAAACACAATTCTTATGAGCATCAAGAATAATGATGGTGAAAGATTATTAATTGACACAATCATAAAAAAATGCGGATTAAAACAAGTAGAAAATATCAATATATTTTTAAACGAAAGACATCTAACAAATTTGTCTG
Source organism: Prochlorococcus sp. AG-459-D04 (assembly GCA_003212035.1). Taxonomy (GTDB): domain Bacteria; phylum Cyanobacteriota; class Cyanobacteriia; order PCC-6307; family Cyanobiaceae; genus Prochlorococcus_A. The sequence goes on along the minus strand of QCRA01000004.1, from coordinate 50,636 downwards.
ATTGCCTATCTAATTTAAATGATACTGATGAGATAATTAAACATAAATTGCCATTTGATTTGTTATCAATAGAACTTAGAGATGGAATTCAAAACTTATCTAAAATAACTGGTCAAGAATTAACAGAGGAACTTCTAGATAATATTTTTTCTAAGTTTTGTATTGGTAAATAAATTTGAGTTAAATTACATAGTGATATATAGTTAATTCTCTAACTTCAGTTGATTTTTATTAATTAGTTATTTTTTAGTTTAGTGGATTTAAATACTCCAATAATAAGTAAGATCATTGATAATTGGATCAATGAAGATATAGGAAGGGGAGATCTTACAATTCCTTCTATTACAGAAGAGAATGGTAATGCATATTGGATTGCAAAAGAAGGTGGTATATTTTGTGGTGTTGAAATTATAAAAGAAATTTTTAAAAAAATTGATTTAAAAATCAGTTCAAAATTTAATATCTCTGATGGAGATCAATTTGTTAAAGATCAAAAACTCCTGGAAATATATGGACCTTCAAAAAGTTTGCTAGCTAGTGAAAGAATAGGCTTAAATATAGCAATGCATTTATCTGGAATATCAACATATACAAAGAATCTTGTAAATAAGTTAGAAGGTACAAATATAAAATTAGCAGATACTAGGAAAACTACTCCTGGCTTAAGAATATTTGAAAAATATGCATTCAAATGCGGAGGTGGAGTAAATCATAGAATGGGTTTATACGATGCAGCCATGATAAAAGAAAATCATATTGCATGGACAGATAATCTTAATAATGCAGTAAAAAAAATTCGACTAAATTCGCCTTTTACAACTCATATCATAATTGAAGCTGAAAATATCAAACAGGCAAAAGAAGCAGTATTAGCAGGAGCAGATAGTGTCTTATTAGATGAACTAAGCCCTGAAATAATTAAAAAAAACGTTCAAGAATTAAGAGACTTATCAATAAATAGCTTAAAAAAAGAAGTCAATAAAAATTTGATAATAGAAGTTTCTGGAATTAACCCTAAAGAAATTAGTAAATATCTAATAAAAGGTATTGATTTGATTTCAACGAGTTCTTCAATTACCAAAAGTAATTGGATTGATTTTAGTATGCGTTATATTAATTAACTATATAGATAAATAATTGAATAATTAATGCTAATCATTTTTCAAGAATTAACAAAACACTTTGAACAATCTCTTTTAAATAGTCTTGAAGAAAATCATAAAAAAAGAGAGTTCGAAAATCTTAGAAAAAATTTAATTACACAATCATCAAAAGAAGAATTTGGTGATTATCAATGTAATGTTTGTCTAAGTTTATCTAAAATATATAAAAAGAAACCCAGAGAGATCTCATATGATTTTATTAATCTTTTAAATAAAAATAAAAGCCTATCAAAATTATGCAAGAGTCTAGAAATAGCAGGACCTGGATTTATAAATATAAAATTAAAAGATGAAATTCTAATAAATGAAATCATATCAAATATTCAATGCCAACGAGCTGGCATACCTCTAATTAAAAAAGATTTAGATAGTGGTTTATCTAGTAAAGTTATTGTAGATTTTTCTAGTCCTAATATTGCTAAAGAAATGCATGTGGGGCATTTAAGATCAACTATTATAGGTGACTCAATATCCAGAATTTTCGAGTTAAGAGGTTATGAAGTATTAAGACTCAATCATGTTGGTGATTGGGGAACACAATTTGGAATGCTTATTACTCAACTTAAAGATTTATATTCAAATGATCTAGAAGAAATAGGTAAGATCAAGATAAGTGATTTAGTTGAATTTTATAAAGCATCAAAAAAAAGATTTGATAATGAATCTGAATTCCAAAAAAGATCTAGGAAGGAAGTAGTAAAGTTACAAAGTGGAGATACTAAATCGATTCAAGCCTGGAAATTGTTATGTGATCAATCGAGAAAGGAATTTAATGAGATCTATAAAAATTTAAAAATAAAAATAAAAGAAAGAGGTGAATCTTTTTATAACCCATTTTTAAAGTCAGTCGTTGAGGATTTGAATTTTAAAAAAATACTAATAGAAGATCAAGGAGCAAAGTGTGTATTTTTAGATGGAATGACTAATAAAGAAGGCAAACCTTTACCACTAATTATTCAAAAAAAAGATGGCGGTTTTAATTACGCCACCACAGATCTTGCTGCTATAAGATACAGATTCAATAAAGCTCCTAATGGGGATAATGCTTCAAGAATTATTTATGTAACTGATCATGGACAAGCAAATCATTTTGCTGGAGTTTTTCAAGTTGCAAAAAAAGCAAAATGGATCCCAGATAATTGTCAAGTAGACCACGTCCCTTTTGGGTTAGTTCAAGGAGTTGATGGCAAAAAACTAAAGACAAGAGAAGGTGAAACAATACGTTTAAAAGATTTATTAAAAGAAGCGGTTAAAAGAGCAAAAGAAGATTTATTGAAAAGATTAGAAGATGAAGATCGTTACGAGTCCGAAGAATTTATTGCGAATACTTCAAGAATTATTGGCTTAGGAGCTGTTAAATATGCAGATTTAAGTCAAAATAGGATTACTAATTATCAATTTAGTTTTGATAAAATGCTTTCCCTTAATGGAAATACTGCTCCATATTTATTATATACACTTGTTAGAATTTCAGGAATTAAAAGAAAAAATAATTTTGTTTATGACACTAAAGATTTTCAATACATAATTTATGAACATAAATCTGAGTGGAAACTTATCAGAAAACTACTTAAGTTCGATGAAGTCATAATCTCTATTGAAAGAGACTTAATGCCAAATAGACTATGTAATTATCTGTTCGAGCTATGTCAGACTTTTAATAGATTCTATGATCAAGTTCCAATCCTCAAGGAAGAAAAAAATATAAAAATTTCTAGACTTAATTTATGTGACCTAACTGCAAAAACACTAAAATTAAGCTTAGAGCTTCTAGGAATTGAAACTTTAGACAGAATGTAATGAATGATTTTGATCCATTAAATAATCTTTTCCCAAAACCAAGAGAAGAAATAATCAATATGCAGTCTTACTCTGCACCTTTGGAAAATAGAAGAAATTTACTCCGCTTAGACTTTAATGAAAATACTTTAGGTCCAAGTCCTATGGTTTTAGAAGCATTACAAGCAATAAAATTAGATGAGATTTCAATTTATCCAGAATATAATTTTTTAAAAAAATTTTTATGTAATCAATATCTTGATTCAAGAAAATTTGGTAGTGATGAAATTGGAATTTTTAATGGAGCAGATGCAGCAATAAATGCAATTTTCAATTGCTTTGGAGAAAAAGATCAAACATTTCTAACAACAAATCCAACTTTTGGTTACTATTCTCCTTGTGCGGAAATGCGCGGAATGAAGAAAATAAGTTGTTCTTACGTCGGAGAAAATTTTCTATTCCCCATCGAAGAATTTAGGAGGGAAATAATAAAGTATAAGCCAAAGTTAATATTTATTTGCAATCCAAATAATCCAACAGGTACAGTTTTAAGCTCTCAAGAAATAATTAACCTAGCTAATATCAATCACGATTCATTAATAATTGTTGATGAACTATATGAAAAATTTAGTGGAGATAGTCTTCTGAAATCAATAGATTTTGAAAAGAATAAAAATATTCTAATAATCCAATCTCTTTCAAAAAATGCAGGTTTAGCTGGTTTAAGAATAGGTTTTACATTTGGTAATGAAAGTTTAATTCAGTACATTAATAAAGTTACAGGACCATATGATGTAAATAGCTTTGCTATAACAGCAGCATTAGCAGCACTTAAAGACAAATCATATATTGATAATTATGTTTTAGAAGTGAAAAAAGCGAGAGAATTAATTTTAAATAAATTCAAAGAAATAAGCATCAGAACCCACTTTGGTGGAGGTAATTACTTCTTAATTTGGCCAAAAAAAGATCCTAAAATCTTAATACAACAGATGAGAGAAAAAGGTATTCTTATAAGAAGCATGGAAAACAAAAAAGATATTAGTAAGTCAATAAGGGTTAGTATTGGAACTAGAAAACAAATGATTTTTTTCTGGGAAAATTACAAGGTCTTAGATTTAATAAATTAATTACTAAAAATATAAATTATATTTTGTTCGATTCTTTTAGGTTTTATTTGAAAATCTTTTCCAACATATTTTACTTTAAAATTTTTCATATTTTCGATAAATAAATCAGCATTTGAGAAATCACATTCTTTGTTAATTTGTTTGCCACGTTCAAAGTGAACAGGAATAACTACTTTAGGTTTTAAGATCTTAACTATTCTTGAGGCTTCTTCCCCATCGTAAGATTTTATACCGCCTCCAATTGAAATAAATAAAATATCTGGGCGAGACAAAATAATTTGACTATTAATATCAATATCACCAGCCGCTCCTCCCATATGAACAATTTTAAGATCATTCTGCTCCCAACTCCAAACAGTTGACATACCAAATCTTCTTCCATCTACTCTGTCATGGGGTACAGAAATTCCATTTAATAAAATATCCTCAAATTGATAGATTCCTGGCTCAACAAACATTAATTGATCATTAGGATTATATCCTTCATCTGGAAGCCTAGAACTGGCCAAAATAAAATCTGCGTTGACTTCTTTTGGCTCTTTTAAATTACTTGCACAACCTATTGCTTTAAAGGGGTTTATAAGAATAGATTTTTCTTCACTATTAATTAAAAAACTACTATGTCCCAAACTTTTTATAACTAAATTCCTTGCCAATAATGAGGTCGGTAAAAAAGAGCCAAATAATATAAAGAAGAAAATGTTTTTAATTTGAGAAATCATAATATTAATTTTTATTATTTTACTTTTGTTCAGCCATTTTTAGAAAATTACTAATTAATTTATGACCAAATTGTGTCAATACACTTTCAGGATGGAACTGTACCCCATGTAAATGTTTGTATTCCTTATGAGAGATAGCCATAATAGTTGAGTCTTCTAAAGTCGCAGTTATCTCGAAACAAGATGGTAAAGAACTTGAATCAACTATAAGACTATGGTATCTGGTCGCCACAAATGGAGTCTCGATATCTTTAAACAATCCTTTTTGATTATGAAATATTTTGGATGTCTTACCATGCATAAGTTCTTTCCCAACTATAACCTTACCTCCAAAAGCTTGGGCCAAAGCTTGATGACCTAAACAAACTCCCAATGTCGGAATATTTTTAGATAATTTTTTTAGTATTGGCAGACAAATTCCAGATTGATCTGGATTGCCTGGACCTGGAGATAATAGGATTCCATTAGGATTTAGTTTGATAATTTCTTTTAAAGTAATTTCATCGTTCCTTTTTACTATTAATTCCTTAGTTATTTCATGCTCAACTGAAAGTTCTCCTAAATATTGAACAAGGTTATAAGTAAAACTATCGTAATTATCAATAACAAGAAACATATTTATATGAATTTAAAATAACAATTTTATTTTAGGAACAAAGATATATACAGCAATAATAACAGAATTAATGGAAGCTAATAATACTGCTCCTGCAGAAGTATCTTTTGAAATTTTAGCTAAAAAACTAAATTCTTTTTTTACTAATAAATCAACGATTGATTCAATAGAGGTATTTAATATTTCTAATATTAAAACAGACATAATTGTTGCAATCAAAATTACATAATTACTTAGATTAATTTTGAGTAAAAAACCAATCATTAAACTTGAAACTGCAAAAATTAATTGAATTTTAAAATTTCTTGAAGTTTTAAATACGTAACTAATTCCTCTGAAAGCATACTCAAAACTTATAAATACATTTCTAGAAGTTTTGTAAGATTCTTTTCTATTGTCTAAATAGTTAATTTTTTTCTTCATAGATTTTTAATCTAATAGAGTAATTAAATATTCTTGAAAATTTAACATATTTTCTAAATCGTGCTCATTATTATGTTCCCATCCAAAAAGATGTAAAAATCCATGACTAGCCAACCAGATCATCTCTCTATAGATTGAATGTTCATATTCATAAGATTGCTCAATTGCCATCTCTAATGATATAAATATATCTCCCAACTCAATGTGATTTAAATTATTTATTGATTCATCAGAAATGATTGGAAAAGATAGAACATCAGTTGGACCATTTTTTTGCATCCAATTCTTATTCAAAGAAGCAATTTCTTGATTAGATATTATTTGTAAGCCTAATGAAAAAGATTTTTTTTCAAAAATATAATTTGGCAATTCATACTCATCTTTTTTTAATATTGTATTTATCCAAGATAAAAAAACTTTCTCCCAAAAAATAGATTCAAAAATAAGCTTAGTTTTAGTATCTTTTAACTTATTTGAAAATTTAGAAAAATCATTACATTGAAAAACCAAATCTAAATTTATTTCAGAAATAATTTTTTTTTTCATAAATTCTTAAACAGGAATATTGGGCTTACCTATAGTGGCCACAAGTATTAATATTCCAATTAAAATTAGAAAGGTTATTGAAAAATGAGAAATACTTTTTGAACCTTTCCTTACCATATTTCTCATAGCAAGCTTTATAAAGCTTGGAGGAGCAACTTTTTTTTCTAAAATTTCGTTTTTATTTTCCATTAGTTATTCGATTGATTCGTTAGAAGAAATATTCATACGTAATAATTCATAAATGAATGGTTCAAGTCCACCATCTAAAACACTATCTAAGTCGTTAGTCTCCTGCATAGTCCTAAGATCTTTTACCATTTGATAGGGGTGGAACACATAATTTCTTATTTGATTGCCCCATGCTGCCTCCACAATATCACCTTTAATATCAGCAACTTCTGCAGCTCGTTGTTCTTTAGCAATTACTAATAGTTTAGATTTTAAAAGTAACATTGCTTTTTCTTTATTTTGTAATTGAGATCTTTCTTGGGTGCATCTTACTGAAATCCCTGAAGGCAAATGAACAATTCTTACTGCTGTTTCTACTTTATTCACATTTTGTCCTCCCGCTCCACCTGATCTACTTGTTGTAATTTCTAAATCTTTTTCTGGTATGTCAAGTGAAATATTTTCATCTAATTTTGGCATAACCTCTACCCCAGCAAAGCTGGTTTGTCTTTTGCCATTAGCATTAAAAGGCGAAATTCTTACTAATCTATGTGTTCCTTTTTCATGTTGTAGATAGCCGTATGCATATTTTCCATCAATTTCAAAAGTTACACTTTTAATACCTGCTTCTTCTCCTTGAGATAATTCATTGATGACAAGGCTCATTTGATTATTATCAACCCATCTTGAATACATTCTCAATAATATCTCTACCCAATCCTGCGCATCTGTTCCACCCGCACCTGCATTAATAGAAACTACCGCTCCCTCCTTATCGTATTCACCACATAACAATCTTTCAAATTCCCATTTATCTAAATTCTCTCTTAATTTCTTTAAGCCCTGCTGGGATTCCAAAATCATTTCCTCTTCAGGTTCTAAAGAATAAAGCTCAAGAGAGGCTTTAGCATCAGAAATAAAAGTTTTCCATTTATCTAACAATTCTAGTTGTGCTTTGACATCATCAAGGATTAACATTTGCTTTTTAGCTGCTTCTTGATTTTCCCAAAATTTAGGCTGAGCAGAAATTTGCTCTAACTCTTTCCTTTTCGCTTTTAATCTTGGAACGTCAAAGACAATCCTGAGCATTACCCAGGCGCTCTGTAAGTTCCGAAAGATCTTTTTTGAAATCTATAATATCTATCAAAATAGAATTTAATCGTTATTTATAATCTAACAAGCACTTTTGTTTAATAGTATAAACTAAGTATTATTTTTAAAAAATGTCCAAAGTTGAAATTTATACTTGGCAATATTGCCCATTCTGTATTCGAGCAAAATCACTACTCAAGAAAAAAAATATAAATTTTACAGAATATAAAATAGATGGCGACGAAGATGCAAGAGCATTGATGATTGAAAGAGCTGATGGTAGAAGAACATTGCCACAAATATTTATAGATAATGAGGGTATCGGGGGTTGCGATGATCTCTACACATTAGAGCAAGAAAATAAATTAGACATATTATTAAACTAGATCTTATGAAATTTCTATTTGTAATAGATCCAATTAAAAATATAAATCCCTTAAAAGATTCAACTGCTGCTTTAATGCAAGCATCATCAAAAAAAAATATTGAAATCTGGAGTTGTACTCCTCAAGACCTTGAAGCAAGAGGTGATGAAGTATGGGCCTCTTCCGTAAAAGTTGAAGTAAATCCGTGGATTTCTTTCAAAGAGAATGATTGCATACCTCTAGCCGAATTTAATTGTATTTGGATGAGAAAAGATCCTCCCGTAAATGAGGCTTATTTATATGCAACCCATCTTTTAGAAGTTGCCGAAAGAAAAGGAGTAAAAGTAATTAACAAACCCTCATCGTTAAGAGCATGGAATGAAAAGCTAGGTGCTTTGAGATACAGCCACTTAATGGCACCTACAATAGTTGCTAGTAAGGTAAAAGATCTTATTAACTTTGCAAATATAAATAATGAAGTAGTCATAAAACCTCTTGGAGGAAAAGGTGGTCAAGGTGTTATAAGGATAAATAAAAATTCTCCAGGAATTAAATCAATCATTGAATTAATCACTTCTAAAGAAGAATTACCCGTTATGATGCAAAAATTTATTCCTGAAGTCATAGAGGGTGACAAAAGAATAATTATCGTAAACGGTGAAGCAATTGGATCTATAAATAGGATTCCTCAAGGCGGCGATTTTAGGAGTAATTTGGCGATGGGAGGGAAGGCTGAACCAACATTATTAACAGAAAAAGAAAAAAGTATCTGCTCAGAATTATCTCAACACTTCAAAGATGAAGGTTTATTTTTTGTGGGTATTGATGTTATAAATGGAATGCTTAGCGAGATTAATGTAACCAGTCCAACAGGTTTAAGAGAAATAGAAAATTTATCCAATAAGAATGTTTCAGAGGAAGTTATTGAAAAATTATTAGAAATTATCTAGGATTTTTTAGCGAAAAATATTTGTTTTACTATAGATTCAAATTTTAATTTAATCTCATCTATTTCTTTTTCTAAAACGGAGCCTGAAACTATACCTGAACCTGCAGTAAATTCAATATTTTCTTCGATATATCTTGCGCCTCTTATTGCCAAAAGAAATGAAGCATTTCCTGATTCATCAACCCAACCCATTGGAGAGGCATAATTTCCTCTAGGAAAAGACTCAAGAGTGTTTATCCAATCCAATGCTGAATTTTTTGGGTATCCACAAACAGCAGGAGATGGGTGTAGGTTTTTAAGCAATTCAAAAGGACAAATATTTTCAACTTTAGAGAAAATGAGTGTTTGCAAATGAGAAATATCTCCAAATGAATTTACCTTAGTATCACTTTTTTTAAAGTTATTTATTTTTGAGACTTCTAAACATTTGATCAAATACTGTAGTACATAATTATGTTCCTTTAAGTCTTTAGTACTTTTTAAAAGTTTCTTTAAATCTGAATTAGTAGAGATAGTTCCAGCAAGAGCCTCCAAAGTTAAATTAGGTTTAGTAAAAGAAAATAATTTTTCTGGAGATGCTCCAAACAAAATATCCTTACTATTCCTTTTCCAAACGTATCTACATGTATTTGGTTGATTCTTTTTTAATTTTTTTAAAATTTCTACTAAATCTAACTTATTTTTAAGTTTGATTTTAATTCTATTCGCTAAAACTATCTTTTCGAGGATACCTTTCTCTACTAATTGAATTCCTCTATTTACTACTTTTTTCACACTTGTTTTAGAAGTTTCTAAGGATCGTAAGAAATCATCAATAACAGGGACATCAAAACCAGTTTTTAAACCAGATGATTTTATTAATTCTGAGCCAGAATTAATAACTTGTTTTCTAATTGTCCATATTTCTTCAATTAATGTTCTTAATGATGATTTACCTTCAACATGACCATTGATTCTTAACCAGCAATTCTTATCACTTTTAATAATTAATATTTTTGGTAAGATGGCTTCCAAGCTTGGTACATCTGAAGATAAATTCTTATTATTCAAATTTTCAGTGAAAGAAAATAAATAAATTATTTTTGAAAGTGCAGAATTATTTGATTCATTAGTTAAGTTAATTAAATTTTTAAAATTCTCAGAATTAAACTCTTTTGCCACCTCAAATCTTTTTGGACCATCCAAAGTAACATATTTACATTTATCAAAAGCAATATATGATATCCCATCAGATTCCTCCCAAAATGAAGAAAACGGATATTTATTTATAAATAATTCATACACTTGAAATAAATCAATATAAGGAATCTCAACACAAATACTCACTAGTCCAGAATTTTCTACTTTCTTATCGAAAGAAGAAAATACATCTTTTAAAAAATCTGTTAAGTTTAAATCATTTTTCATTACTTATTGAAAATAACTAAAAATCATGCAATAAAGTAAAAAATGTAACTCAATTTATAAACTACATCTAATTAATTATCAAATTTTGTGTGTTAATTAAAAATGGACGAAGATAAAAAAAAATTATGGAAACAAGCAATAAAATGGCCTCTTTATTCTGTTGCCATACTTCCGGTTTTAATCACAGCGGCTTATTTACTCAATCAATATGAAAAGGTAAAAATTTATAATTTGATTGCATTTACTTTAGCTGCCATTTTGATATTACTTTGGGAAAATCTAACTAATGATTTATTCGACGCAGAAACAGGAATCGATGAATTTAAATTCCATTCAATAGTAAATCTTGTAAAAAATAAAAAAATAATTTCATTTATTGCATATACATCTTTAGTTATTGGTCTATTAATAATTTCAACTATTTCAGTATCAACGAGTATAAACATTTTGATTTTAGTGGCAGCTTGCTGCTTCTTAGGATATTTATATCAAGGGCCTCCTTTTAGATTTGGCTATCAGGGTTTAGGAGAACCATTATGCTGGCTTGCATTTGGACCTTTTGCTTATTCAGCAGTATTAATTGCTTTAAATCCTTCTAATATTTACTTCGAAGAAATTCCCTGGAAAGTTTCTTTATTACTTGGTTCAGGACCTTCATTGGCAACTACTCTTGTATTATTTTGTTCTCATTTTCATCAAATTTCTGAAGATAAAAAGAATGGGAAAAATTCACCTTTAGTTCGTTTAGGAGCAAAAAAAGGTTCGCAATTTGTGCCTTGGATAATTTTTACAATATATATTTTTCAACTTTTCACTATAGTTACTGGATTTATTCCAGTGTTTTGTATCCTTTATTTGATTAGTTTTCCACAAGCACAAAGACTTATAAATTTATTAAAAACTTCATATAAAAAACCTAATGCAATAAAAAATTGCAAATTCGTCGCAATAAAATTTCAAACTCTTAATGGAGTTGGCTTAATCACAGGATTAATATTCAATTACTTGATTAATAAATGAACTTAATATTTAAAAAAAAATCTTATAGCTTTAAGTTATCTACAGAAGTAGAAAATTCTAAAATTACTTACCTTACAAAATCAGGTTGGATAATTAAATTAACAAGCAATGATAAAAAAATTGGGTTTGGAGAAGTTTCACCGCTTCAAAAAAAAGACTTAAAAAAATGTGCAAAACAACTAAATATGATCCCTGAGTATGTAGAAGTATTTAATTTATCTAAGCAAATAAATATTTTTCACCCATGCATTCAATCTGCAATAAATTCTGCATTAGCTGAGATAAATGGAAAAATAATTTTCAAAGAAAACTATATTTTTGATGAAATTGATAAAACAGCGATACTTTTAAATCCCGAAAATGTAATTTCAGATCTTAATGAAATTAAAAAAAGACAATCTAATATTGGAAAATCAGTAACCATAAAATGGAAAGTAGCATTAAGAAATAACCATGAAGAAGAAGCAAATTTAGAGGAAATTTTAAACCAAATAGGCAATAATATTAGGTTAAGAATAGATGCTAATGGTTCTTGGGGAAGAGAAATAGCTAATAGATGGGCTGATATTTTAAAAGATAACAAAAATATAGATTGGTTAGAACAACCTCTCTGTGTTGATGATATTGATGGAATGACAGAACTCAACAAAAAAATTCCAATAGCCTTAGATGAATCACTTTTAAAATTTCCAACTTTGATTGATGAGTGGAAGGGTTGGCAAATTCGAAGGCCTTCTCAAGAAAATAATCCAGTTAAGCTTTTAAGAGAATTAGAAAATAAAAAAGCGTTAATATCTATAAGTACCTCATTTGAAACTGGAATAGGAAAGAGATGGCTTTATCATTTATCTTCTCTACAATTACAAGGACCAACTCCTAAAGTTCCTGGTTTAGCAATGAATAAATTCCCTAATTCGTTTCTATTTTTAAATGAAGCAAAAAAGATATGGGATCGACTATGAAAAATAAAGTTTATACTATTGAAGTTGAAAATAATGAAAGTCAATCTGTAAAGAAAATTATTAAAAAAATTAGAGAGAATAAAATTATTTATGTAAAAAACAAATTTTATAAAGACGAAAATGTTTTAGATTCAATTACTGAAAATGGGCCAGCAATTATCTTAAACAGTAGTGGGAGTTCTGGAAAACCAAAACAATGTTTTCACCATTTAGATAATCTTAAATTATCTGCAACTACATCAGGTCAATGGCTAATAAAACAAGGATTGGAATTACAAAACTGCTTAATTTTAAATACTTTACCCCTGAACCATATAAGTGGATTAATGCCAATTTTTAGAAGTCAAACTTGGGGATGTGATTGTATTAATATTTCTCCGAATTTAATAAAAAAAACTAGAGAACTTTTACTTTTTACAATTGAATTTAAAAAAAACAAAAAACACTTAATTACGTCATTAGTACCTACCCAATTGCAAAGACTTTTAGCTCAAAAAGATGGTATTAGTTGGCTAAAAATTTTTGATCTAATTTGGGTAGGTGGAGCTTCAATTTCAGGCGAAACTAAAAAACAATGTATAAAAGAAAAAATAAAATTAGCACCTTGTTACGGCGCAACTGAGACAGCAGCAATGGTTACGAGTTTAAGACCAAAAGAATTCTTGATGGGTTTTGGAAATGTTGGAGAAATACTACCTGATACAAAAATAAGAATTAACGCACAAGGATTAATCGAGATAAAATCAGCAAGAATTGGAATGGAAATAATAGACTCTTCAAAAACTAAAAATTTCAAAAATAAAAATGGGTGGTGGCAAACCGGTGATTTAGGTGAAATTAATCAAATCAATAATTATTTATATTTAAACTTTCTTGGAAGAAGTGATAACGCCTTTAATTCAGGAGGAGAAATCGTTTTTCCAGAAGTAATTGAATCTCGATTAAATGATTTCATTATGAAAGAAAATATCCCAATTAATAAATTCAATATTTCAAAAGTATCCGACAAATTATGGGGTAATAAAATTAAAATAATTGTTGAATTTAGAGAATTAACAAATCATAAAAATATTCAAAATTCATTAAATTTATTAAAAAAATTTTCTCAAAGTTGGCCTAAACATGAAAAACCTGAAAAGTGGATTGTTAAAAACAAAAATAACAGCATAGAAAAAATAAACTATAAATTTAAAAAATAATAATTAGCATTCTTTTAAATTTGAACTTACATTTGAAGCCTCTATCCATCTTTCTAACTGATCAGGAAGTTCTATTTTATCTCTTGAATCAACATCTAAAGAACAATGAATTATTTTCCCTTCTGCTACTTTATTTTCATTTTTTATAAAAAAGCTATTTACTTGGAACAAATGTGTATTAATTTTGTGAGGGGCAATTTTTACTTTTAAGAAATCTCCAATTTTTATAGGCGAAAGAAATCTCGCTTCGCAATTTACTATGGGAAAAATAATATGGCTTTTACGTAAAGAAAAATCTGGAAAAATATCTTCAAAAGGAATCCCATAAATTTCAATACTCTCTTCCCAAGCTTCGTGCGACCATTTTAACAAGTTATGAAAATGAATTACACCTGCAGAATCGCAATCACCAAATCTTACCTTCTTCTGCAATATTAACCAATCAGCAGGTTTCATTTAAAAAATTATCTATCAACAGATCCCATAATGACATCTATTGAGCCAAGGATTGCCATAATATCAGCGATTTTGGCACCTTTAAGAATATGAGGCAATATTTGCAGATTATTTAAATCAGCTGCTCTAATCTTAAATCTCCAGGGAGTAACTTCATTATTTCCTTGAATAAATACACCTATTTCTCCTTTGCCGGACTCTAATCTTGTATACAATTCTCCATTAGGAATTTTAAAAGTTGGAGCAACCTTCTTAGCTACATATTGATAGTCAATACCAAATATTTCACTTTTCTTATCTTCAGTCGCCATTCTTTGAGCTTCTAAATTTTCTGTTGGACCTCCTGGAATCATTTTGCAGGCTTGACGAATGATGCTAAGCGATTGTCTCATCTCTTCAACTCTTACTCGATATCTTGCATAACAATCCCCTTCTGTTTCTGAAGCAATCTGCCAATCAAAATCGTCATAACATTCATAACTATCGACTTTCCTTAAATCCCAGGAAACTCCAGAAGCTCTAAGCATTGGGCCAGACAAAGACCAATTAATTGCCTGGTCTCTTTGTATTGTTCCAAGACCTTCAATTCTTTTTCTAAAAATTGGATTATTTGTGATTAATTTTTCGTATTCATCTATCTTAGGACCGAACCAATCGCAAAAGTCTATACATTTTTCTAACCATCCGTAAGGAAGATCACATGCTACACCACCTATCCTAAAGAAATTATTATTTATTAGCCTTTGTCCAGTAGCAGCTTCCCAAAGATCATAAATCATTTCTCTTTCTCTGAAAATATAGAAAAATGGAGTTTGAGCTCCTACGTCTGCTAAAAAGGGGCCAAGCCATAAAAGATGATTGGCAATACGATTAAGTTCCAGCATTAAAACTCTGATGTAACTAGCTCTTTTAGGAACTGGAATATTAGCTAATCTTTCAGGAGCATTTACTACAATAGCTTCATAAAACATTCCTGCTGCATAATCCATTCTGCTTACATATGGGACATACATTACATTTGTCCTATTTTCAGCTATTTTTTCCATTCCTCTATGTAAATATCCGATTACTGGCTCACAATCAATGACATTTTCACCATCAAGAGTTACAACTAACCTTAAAACCCCATGCATTGAGGGATGATGAGGGCCAAAATTGACCACCATTGGTTCTGTTCTAGTCTCTAGCTGAGCCATTCAAAATTTAACTTCTAAACAAATCTTAGTCGAAAGTTATGCAAACTGAACTATCTGATTCATCTTTTTTCAATCATAAATCAGTTATGACAGATGAGATTATGGCCTCATTAGAGCATTACCCATTAATACATAACAAATTTCAAGGAATAGATGCAACTTTAGGCGGAGGCGGGCACTCATATCATTTATTGAGAAAATATTCGGATTTAAATATAATTGGACTTGACCAAGACCCATTCGCGAGAAAATCAGCATCAAAAAAACTTGATGAATTTAAAAATAGGATTGATATAAGGGCTTCAAATTTTGCGGATTTTGTACCAAAAGAAAAAGTTTCTTTTGTCATTGCGGATCTTGGAGTGAATAGTAACCAAATTGATGACCCAAAAAGAGGATTTAGTTTCCAAAAAAATGGTCCACTTGATATGCGCATGAATCCTTTTCTTGAGGTTGACGCAGAGAAATTAATTGAGGCTTTAAATGAACAAGAGCTAGCTAACCTTATTTATAAATATGGAGATGAGAGATTATCAAGAAAGATTGCTAGGAAAATAAAAATGGATTTGAAGGAAAATGGGAAATATTCTGGCACAAAAGAGTTAGCTTATTCTATTGCTGGCTGCTTCCCACCAAAACAAAGATATAAAAAAATACACCCAGCAACAAGAACATTTCAAGCACTAAGAATTGCCGTTAATAAGGAAATTGACGTATTAGAAAAATTTTTGCAAGTTGTCCCTGAATGGCTTTTGCCAGGCGGAATTATTTCTATTATTAGTTTTCATTCGCTGGAGGATAGGTTAGTTAAAAGTTCTTTTAAAAATGATCAAAGATTAAAAAACCTAACAAAAAAACCAATAACTCCTTCCGAACGAGAAATCGAACTAAATAAAAGAGCTAGAAGTGGAAAATTAAGAATTGCTCAATTAATTTAAAAGAGCCAATAATTTCTAACGTAATGATTTGATCGTATTTGTAAGAATATAAATTGCTTGTTTTATATCGTTGGCATTGGTGCTTAATCCAATACTTAACCTTATTGAAGATTCTGCTTCTTTGAAAGATCTACCTAAGGCCAGTAAAACATGAGATGGTTCACCATTACTGCATGCAGATCCACTAGAACAAATTATTTTAGATTTTAAAAGTTTATGAAACTTTGCTCCGTTTACATCCAATACAGTCAAATTTAGATTGTGAGGTAATCTTTTTTCTATGGAGCCATTTATTAATAAACCAGAATTATTTTCTAATAAACCCTCTAAAAGATTATTTCTGTACAAAAGTAATTTCTCAGCATTATTTTTTTGATTAAAAACTGCTATCTCTATTGCTTTAGCGAAGCCAACAATTAAGGGAAGAGGTAATGTACCAGACCTGAGACCAAATTCCTGACCTCCTCCAATAATTAAAGGCTCAAGATTAATTTCTTTATCAATCAATAGAAGTCCTATCCCTTTAGGACCATATATTTTGTGAGAACTCAACGTTATCATATTTACATCTGATAAAAGATTATCTAACTCGATATAACCTAAACATTGTGCAAAGTCAGAGTGAAAGGTTATGCCTCTCGATTTACATGTCTTTGCAATATTATCTATAGGCTGAATAACTCCTATTTCGTTATTAGCCATCATGACACTAACCATAAATGTATCTTCTCTTATATTTTTTTTGAATTGTTCTTCTGAAATTAAGCCATCTTTCTCAGGATAAATTTCTGTAACCATAAATCCTTCTTTTTTTAGTTGGTTTAAGGGCTCCAAAACAGCTTTATGCTCCGTTTTTAAGGTAATAATATGTCCATAATTTCCTTTTTTTTTATAATAATTCCTAGCAAAACCTAATATGGCTAAGTTATTAGATTCTGTTGCACCACTTGTAAAAATAACTTTTTTATTCTTAAGAAATAAATTTTGTTCTATTTTTTCTCTTGAGGCTTCCAATATAGCGCTTGCATTAATCCCCGCCAAATTAGATTTGTTTGCAGGGTTAGAAAATATCTCACTCCAAAAAGGGGTCATAGAATCAACAACATCTTTAGAGCAAGGAGTCGAAGATTGATAATCTAGTAGTATAGGAGTTGATAGCATTATATTTAGTATATAAAATTCTCTTTATTACTAGAAAATCGAATTAAAGAATTTAAAAATGAATGAAATTAATCAAATAAATAATGAACCTATAAGAAAATCAAGAATTTTATTAGTTGATGATGAGCCTGGTTTGAGAACAGCTGTAAAAACATTTCTAGAAGATGAAGGTTTTGAAATATTTATTGCAGTTGATGGAGAGGATGGTTGGGAAAAAGCTCAAACAGTTTTTCCCGATTTGATAATTAGCGATGTTATGATGCCCCGATCCAACGGTTATGCTTTATTAGAAAAAATTAGAGAGGATGAAAAATTAGGAGGAACTCCAGTTATTTTTCTAACTGCAAAAGGAATGACCCTTGATAGAACTGAAGGTTATCTTGCGGGCGTTGATGATTATATTTCCAAACCTTTCGATCCCGATGAATTATCTGCAAGAGTTAAAAATGTAATCAACAGACAAGAACGTTTGCTAAAAGAAGCTGCACGATTCGCAGATATTGATGTAAGCAAAATGGCGAAACAAATTACTGAAATAAAATCCATGCTCGCAGACCAAAATCAGACTAATACAGAAAATAAAATAAATCTTCCTAGTTTTACTCCAAGAGAAGCAAGTGTACTTCAACTTGTAGCAGAGGGGCTTATGAACAAGGAAATTGCAAGACAGCTTGAAACATCTATTAGAAATGTTGAGAAATATGTAAGTAGACTTTTTATCAAGACAGGTACATCTAGCCGAACCGAATTAGTTCGTTATGCACTTGAAAATCATTTAGTAAAATAAAATATTAAATTTTTTCGAATTCAATTAGTTTTGAAAAATAAAAAGGAGCTTGATTTAATTTCTTTTTTACCACTTTAAATCCTCTTTCTTTTGCGGCATTAATAATTCCCTTTTCTTTCAATGTATATGCTCTTGTAGTTTTACTTGGCCCAGGAAATAATTTCCCAATATTTTTTAGAAGGGCAAGAACTGGAGTATAAGGAGCAAAGCTAACGATTAGTTTTTCTTTGCTTAAATCGCACAGATGTTGGACCATTTCTTCTGCGACTGGTTGGGGATAATGAATAAATACATCCAAACAAACTACAACATCAAATAATCCTTTTAATTTTTCCAGATCACAGACTTCGTATTTGATTTTACCTCGATTTAAACCTAATTCATTAATACGTTTTTTAGTTTCTTTAATCATTTCAGAAGAAATATCGCTCACTTGCAGTTCTTTTATACCAAGTCTTAGTAAAGGTATGGAAAGACTTCCTACACCACAGCCTGCATCACAATAACTTTTTTTTGTTAGTTCAGGATAATATTTAATGTATGAGACCACATCATCTACAGTCTTTTGATGTCCTTTTCTAATATTTTTCTGAACTGTATTAATTTCATCAGATTTGCTATAAATTTTATTCCATCTTTCAAAGCCAGTACCATTAAAATACTCCCTAACTTCGCTTTTTTCGATAATCTTATTTGACGCCATAATATTCTATGAAAATTTATTCTTTTTATACTAACTAACTGGCGCCAAATTAATTGCACGCCATTATAGGAAAGAATTGATTTGTTATTTTGTCAGAATTGAATTCTAAAGATATTTACAAAATTGCTGTCGCAATGGGTAGTGATTCAGATCTAAAAACATTGAAACCTGCAATCGACATTTTAAAAGAATTTGGAATAAAAACTGAAGTTTGTATACTTTCAGCCCATCGAACACCTATTGAAATGATGGAATATGCAAAAAATGCAGAATCAGAAAACATAAAAGTAATAATTGCCGGTGCTGGTGGCGCTGCTCATCTTCCAGGAATGCTGGCATCCATAACTTGCATTCCCGTAATTGGAGTACCAGTAGAGAGTAAAACACTGAAGGGTATTGACTCTCTTTTATCAATCGTTCAAATGCCCGCTGGAATTCCAGTTGCAACAGTTGCAATTAATGGAGGTCAGAATGCTGGATTATTGGCAATAGAGATGATCGGTTTATTTGATGAATCCATTAAGAAAAATTTAAAAGAATTCAGAGAAAATCTTCGTACACAGGTAAGAACTAAAAATACTAAGTTATCAACTATTGGAGCTGAAAATTATCTTCAAAATAAATGAACTAATATTTTTCTATTAGGCCTTTTTAAGAAATTTTTCTTTTTTAAGATAGTTAATAACTTGTTCAATGGAATCATTTAAATCCAACAAACCTGTATCAACAACAATTTCTGGATTATGAGGAGCTTCATATGGACTAGAAATCCCTGTAAATTCCTTTATTTCACCCAAACGGGCTTTCTTATAAAGACCTTTCGTATCCCTATTTTCGCAAACTGTGATATCTGCAGCACAATAAACTTCAATAAAATCCTTAGATCCAATAATTTTTCTCACTTTATCTCTATCGCTAGTAAATGGTGAAACGAATGCTGTAATAGTTATAATCCCAGCATTCATAAATAAATTCGCAACTTCTCCAATTCTTCTTATATTTTCTTCTCTATCTTCATCCGAGAACCCAAGATCTTTACATAAACCGTGTCTAATATTATCTCCATCCAAAACGTAAGTCGAAAAACCATCTAAGTGCAAAACTTCATTTAAAGCGTTGGCTAAAGTACTTTTACCAGAACCAGATAAACCTGTAAACCAGATAACCATACCTTTATGACCTCTCATTTTCTCTAACTTTTCTCTATCAATAGTTAAATTGTGCCACTTTATATTGGTTGACTTTGTTTGATCTTGTTCTTTCATTGTTTGGATCATCAAAATTAAAAACCTATCCTAACCCTTGCTTTATAAATTATGAAATCCCTCTTTACGAAGGAACTCAATTGATTTCGATACCATATCACCCTGTAACTGGATATTACTATCAATTAATGATCCTCCGGTACCACAAAAAACCTTAATTTTTTTTAGTAATTCTTTTAATAAGATTTCATCCTCAGTTCCTAACCCTCTAATTAAAGTGATAGTCTTACCCTTTTTACCTTTTTTTTGTTTTGAAATATTTATTTTTGATTTTTTATTAAGAATATCTGCCTTAGCCGTTTCTTCAGAATTTTTTTCTTGATTATCAAATTCGATCCAATCCTTTTTTCCCATTATTTCAAATATAATCTATAGTTAGTTAATACTTATTCTATAGAAAAAGTGGTAAGTACATTTTCTCGCAAAGATCAAAATTATAAAAATGAAGATTTAAATCAACCCTCCAAAGAGGGAAGATTTGGAAAATATGGTGGTCAATATGTTCCTGAAACACTAATGCCTGCCCTTTTTGAGCTCGAAACAGCTGCATCAAATGCATGGAAAGATAAGCTTTTTGTAAAAGAATTAAATCATCTTCTTAAGACTTATGTAGGAAGAGAAACACCACTTTATGAAGCTAAAAGACTTACTGAACATTACAAAACCAAACAAGCAACTCCAAGAATATGGCTTAAACGAGAAGATTTAAATCATACTGGTGCACATAAAATTAATAATGCCCTTGGACAAGCTTTATTAGCAATAAGAATGGGCAAAAAAAGGATAATTGCAGAAACTGGAGCAGGCCAGCATGGAGTTGCTACTGCAACTGTTTGTGCAAGATTTGGCTTGAAATGCATTATCTATATGGGTGCCGAAGACATAAAAAGACAATCTCTCAACGTCTTCAGAATGAAACTGCTTGGAGCTGAAGTTAAAGTTGTAAATTCAGGTACTGCAACACTTAAGGATGCAACTAGTGAAGCCATTAGAGATTGGGTTTCTAATGTAGAAACAACACATTACATTTTAGGATCAGTTGCAGGTCCACACCCTTTCCCGATGATTGTGAGAGATTTTCATGCAGTTATAGGAGAAGAAACTAAAAAACAATGCCTGGAATCGTTTGGATCTTTACCCGATATTTTACTTGCTTGTGTAGGTGGGGGATCAAATGCAATGGGGCTTTTCCATCCTTTCGTAAAAGAAACATCTGTAAGGCTTATTGGCGTTGAAGCTGCAGGAAGCGGAGTTGAAACTGATAAACATGCCGCAACTATTACTAAAGGGTCAGTTGGAATTCTGCATGGATCAATGAGTCTTCTTTTACAAGATGATAATGGTCAAGTACAAGAAGCCCATTCAATAAGTGCAGGTTTAGATTACCCAGGAGTAGGTCCTGAACATAGCCATTTAAAAGATATAGGTAGAGCAGAATATGGATCAGTTACAGATCAAGAAGCTTTAGATGCTCTTAGACTTGTTAGTGAACTTGAAGGGATAATACCAGCACTTGAAACATCCCATGCCTTTGCTTGGTTGGATAAATTATGCCCTAGTCTTGAAAAAGATACTCATATAGTTATCAATTGCTCTGGAAGAGGTGACAAAGATGTTAATACTGTCGCATCTTCATTAAATATTTAATCAATACCTAGGAATTGATGGGTCAATATATCTACTCCATCCATCAATACCCTCCTCTAAATTCCATATTTCTCTAACAATATTACTATCTAAGCACCATTGACAAAAGTTATAACTTCTTATTCCTGCATGACAAGCAACAACGATTTCTCTTTCTAATAAACAAGCAAATATTTCTTCAACGTATTCAGAAGTGACTTTACTAATTGGTACATGTAAAAATTCTTTTGAGAAACAAGCTATTTCAAGCTCTGACTGTTCTCTTACATCAATTAAGACTGGATCTTCTTTCTTAGAATCAAACCAATCATTGAGACTAAAAGCATTTATAGATTTTGGATAATTTCCCAATTGAGAGAATAAAATATATGTTATTTACAATTTAATAAATTAAGTTGCAGAGGAAAATTTATTGTTAAAAATAAAAATAAACATTGATAATGAAAGTTAGAGTAGTAGCAATAATACTTATATTATCTTTATTACTTTTTGTTGGTTTTAAAAAAGTTTCTGTAAAAAATAAGGAGCAAAGTACAAATATTGAGCAACTAAATATTTTAAAATACATACCTGAAAACAATAAATTATTATTTATTTCAAACTTAGAAAGTTTCAATATTGTTAACAATAATAAAAAAGATAAAAATCCAAAAAATCGAGATAACTTTGTTTTAATAAAAGATTCTATATTAGATTACTTAGGTATAGATCTAGGCAACAATAAATTAGAGGATATCTATAATAATGAACTTATAATCTCAACTTTTGAAAATAATAAAAAACTTCAAGATGATATTTTGATTGTTTTTAAAATAAAGCCAGAAAAAAAAATTAATGATTTATTAAATTTTCCTAATAAAATTGATCAGATTGATGAGATAATTTCAATTAACAGAGAAAATAAAATAAGTTTCCTTAAATATATATATAAGACCAAAGATAATTATATAATTGCTTCATCAGATAAAAGTTTAATCAAAAATAGTATTAACTCTAGCTATAATTTGAAGAAAAAAAAATTTCAAAATGAGGGAGAATTTTTTGGACTAAAAAACGAAAAAAATATACTATTCACAAATAAATTTTGGGAAAGTAAATTTTTTAATAAAGAAATTTTTACTGAAAATAATGAAGATATTGTAGCTACAACATTTGGCTACGAAAATGACGATCTAATTTTAAAATCATATCTACTAAATAATAATAAAAATATTGATATTTTTTCTTACGATAAGCTAATAAATGAAGAGAATAGGAATAAAGATAATCAAGAAGTTTCAATTTTTTGTAATATAAAAAATTTGGACAAATACCTAAAACCTTTAATAAATGATTTTGAACTCAACTTTTTTGAAGAGTTTGATCAAAATGACAATCAAGATATATTAATTCTCAATTCAAAAAAAGATTGGCTTATTACATTTGAAAAAAATACTGGAGATCAATTTAATTTAAGTGCTTTGACAAAACTAAAAGATTTCAACAAATATACTTTGAAACATAATGAAGATATTTTCTCGGTTTATTCTAAAAACATTCTTGAAGAAAAAGACGAATTAATAAAAGAATTAACTTATGAAAATATCTATTCAATAGAATCAGGAGATTTACAAATCATAAGTAATCATTTAATTAATGGTAAAAAACTAAAAAAAATCTCTAATCAATTTTTTAACCTAAAAACTAATAAAGATAAATCTGCTTTTCTTTATGCAAAAGTTTATATAAAAGATAGAAATTATAATACAATTCAAAATTTTACTGATTTGCAAGATCTCAATTTTTTCATTAAAAATATTTTAAAAATATCAAATGAAGAATCTATAGAAATGATAAAACAATCTATTCCTGAACAAAATCCAATTCTTTATACAGAAACAATATTAAAAATACTCAAATAAAATCATTTAAAAAAGCTTGAAACACAATCAATTAAAATTTTTTTGTAGTTAATAACTTGTGGTTAATTAAAAATTATTTGACTATCTTTAATCTATAAGTATTTAGTATTGAATTAAGGAATTGGATAGCAAGAAACTAATTTTAAAACCAGGATTAGAGGGTGTCCCAGTTACTAATTCATCTATCTGTGATATTGACGGGAACAAAGGTAAATTACTGTACAGAGGGTACTCTATTGAGGAGCTATCAAAAAAAAGCAGTTTTTTAGAAACTGCTTACCTATTGATTTGGGGTGAATTGCCCACAGCTATTCAGCTTAGAGATTTTGAACAAGAAGTTCAAATGCATCGAAGGTTAAGTTTTAGAGTCAGAGATATGATGAAATGTTTCCCTGCGACAGGTCATCCTATGGACGCTCTACAATCTAGTGCAGCTTCTTTGGGGCTTTTCTATTCACGTAGAGCAATAGATGATCCTAATTACATTTACAACGCAGTTATAAGACTAATAGCAAAAATACCTACAATGATTGCTGCATTTCAACTTATTAGAAAAGGACAAGACCCTATTCAACCTAGAGATGATTTAACTTACTCATCAAATTTTCTTTATATGCTGACTGAAAAAGAACAAGATCCTATAGCTGCAAAAGTTTTTGATAGATGTTTAATCTTACATGCCGAACATAGTTTAAACGCGAGTACATTTAGCGCTAGAGTGACCGCGAGCACTCTTACAGACCCATATGCTGTCATCGCATCTGCGGTAGGAACCCTTGCTGGCCCGCTTCATGGCGGAGCAAATGAAGATGTGATTGCAATGTTAGAAGAAATTAAAACCCCAAAAAATGCTGCTTCTTTTTTAGACAACGCGATAAAAAATAAAAGTAAGATAATGGGCTTCGGTCATAGAGAATATAAAGTTAAAGATCCAAGAGCAATTATTCTTCAAAAGCTGGCAGAAGAGCTTTTTATTAGATTTGGAGCAGATGAAATGTATGAAGTTGCTAAATCACTAGAGGCAGAAGCGATACCAAGACTTGGCCCTAAAGGTATATTTCCTAACGTGGACTTTTATTCTGGTCTTGTATATAGAAAACTTGGTATTCCTCGTGATTTATTTACTCCAATTTTTGCTATATCTAGAGTTGCAGGTTGGTTAGCTCATTGGAGAGAGCAACTTGGAGCAAATAGAATTTTCAGACCATCGCAAATCTACACAGGTTCAGCACCAAGAAATTGGATCAGCTTAGATAATAGAGAATAATATTTGCAGCTTTTCATAAAAAACACACATATTGTTTATGAAGAGTTAATCTATAAAGTAAATAACATAAAAATTTTGGAATACGGATTAGATCTCGAATATAGTTTCAATGAATTCTTAAAAGGTTTTGGCCTCTCCAGCGAAATCGCTCATATTATTTGGCTGCCTGTACCTATGCTTCTGGTTTTAGTAGCGGCAGTTGTAGGCGTTCTAGTAACAGTTTGGCTTGAAAGAAAAATATCTGCTGCTGCTCAACAAAGAATAGGTCCCGAATATGCAGGAGCACTTGGCGTCCTTCAACCAATTGCAGATGGTCTTAAGTTACTCGTCAAAGAGGATATTATTCCAGCTAAAGCAGATGGCATTCTCTTTACTGCAGGACCTATTTTAGTTCTTGTTCCAGTGATTCTGTCATGGCTAATTGTTCCTTTTGGTCAAAACCTTTTAATAAGTAACGTTGGTATTGGAATTTTCCTATGGATCGCTTTAAGCAGTATTCAGCCAATTGGACTACTTATGAGCGGATATGCATCAAATAATAAATATTCTTTATTAGGAGGATTAAGAGCAGCTGCTCAATCAATAAGTTATGAGATTCCTTTAGCTTTATCTGTACTTGCTATCGTACTAATGACAAATTCTCTAAGTACTATTGACATTGTCAACCAACAAAGCGGTGCTGGAATCCTAAGTTGGAACATATGGAGACAACCAGTTGGTTTTATTGTTTTTTGGATTTGTGCTCTTGCAGAATGTGAAAGACTTCCATTTGACTTACCTGAAGCTGAAGAAGAATTAGTTGCAGGATATCAAACTGAATATGCGGGGATGAAATTCGCATTGTTCTATCTTGGTAGTTACATTAATTTGATACTTTCAGCTTTATTGGTATCAATACTTTATCTGGGAGGATGGGGTTTTCCCATTCCAGTTGAAATAATAGCCAAGTTTCTAAATTTGCCAATTAATGCACCCTTCATACAAGTTTTCACTGCATCAATAGGTATTGTAATGACTGTATTGAAAGCATATCTTTTAGTTTTCATTGCAATATTATTGCGTTGGACAACTCCTAGGGTAAGAATAGATCAACTTTTAGATCTAGGATGGAAGTTTCTTCTTCCAATTTCTCTTGCTAATCTTTTGATAACTGCAGGATTAAAACTTGCTTTTCCGCAATTCTTTGGTGGTTAAACTTAAGTAAAAATACTTAAATTTAAAATTAATCCACTAAAATAAAATAACTAAGTAAATTCTTCAAAATGAAAAATTTCCTTCAACAAATAAATAGCTATATCAAAGAAGCATTTAATGCTGGCAAATATTTATATAATGGCTTATCAGTTACTTTTGATCATCTTCGAAGAAGACCTGTTACTGTCCAATATCCATATGAAAAATTAATACCCTCTGAAAGATACAGAGGAAGAATACATTATGAATTCGATAAATGTATTGCTTGCGAAGTTTGCGTAAGAGTATGCCCCATAAATCTACCAGTAGTTGATTGGGTAATGAATAAAGAAACCAAAAAAAAGGAACTTAGAAATTATTCTATAGACTTTGGAGTTTGTATATTTTGCGGAAATTGTGTTGAATATTGTCCAACCAATTGTCTTTCAATGACCGAAGAATATGAATTAGCTACTTTTGACAGGCACAATCTAAATTTTGATAATGTTGCACTTGGTAGGTTACCTACAAACGTTACAACAGATCCTTCAGTTAAACCTCTAAGAGAACTTACCTATCTTCCTAAAGGTGTCATGGACCCTCATGAAATCGCTGCTTCAGATACTAGAGTTGGTAAATTACCTGAAGAAGTCTATGATTGGATGAGACCAGAATCCAATGAAAATAAAGATAAAGTTTCTAATTCAAACAATTAATTTCTATTAATTTATGTCCATTGCAATAACAACTCAATTCATCTGTTTTATAATTTTATCTTTAGTTATCCTTATAGGAGCAATTGGTGTTGTACTGCTCGAAAGTATTGTCTATTCAGCCTTTCTTCTTGGAGGAGTTTTCATGAGTGTGGCAGGACTATATCTTCTTTTAAATGCGAGTTTTGTTGCTGCAGCACAAGTTTTAGTTTATGTGGGTGCGGTTAATGTATTAATAATCTTTGCAATAATGCTAGTCAATAAAAAAGAAGATTTAAAGCCCATCAATGACATTAAATCGAGAAGAATCATATCAACATCAATATGTCTTACCCTGCTAAGCCTTTTAATAAGAGTTGACTTGACTAATGTATGGAATCTATCAATTCCTCAAAACTCTATAGGAGAAGAATCAACTATTAGAATTGGTGAACATCTATTTAGTGATTACTTACTCCCATTTGAAGTTGCCTCAGTTTTACTTTTAATGGCAATGATTGGGGCTATTGTTTTAGCTAGAAGAGATGTAATGACCAAGGATATTTCCACTGGATTACCTGTTGACCAAGAGTTAATTGAAAAATCATCAGAACCATTACTTACAAATAAAAATTAACCTTTCACCTCTTATGATGAATTTAGAATCAATTCCTCTTCAAGCATTTTTAATAGTATCTTCAGCACTATTCTGTATTGGGATTTGGGGATTATTAAATAGCAGAAATGCAGTAAGAGTTCTTATGAGCATTGAATTAATGCTCAATGCAGTAAATATAAACTTAATGGCATTTTCTTCCTATGTTGACAATAATTTAATTCAAGGACAAGTTTTTACAATTTTTGTGATTACTGTTGCTGCCGCAGAAGCAGCAGTTGGATTAGCTATTTTATTATCTCTCTATAGGAATAGGGTTACTGTAGATATGGAAAGTTTTAATTTATTAAAATGGTAAAACCACTAAATGAAACTTTCATTAGTGCTTATTGTATATCGTTCAGATAGTTCTATAGCTCTAGAGGCTTCTAAATTCTGCGAAAAAGTCCTCAAAACTAAAAATATAAAATCACACAGAATTGAAAGTGATTTTTATGAAGATGAAATTGAAAAATATTTTTGTAATCTAGAATTACAACCAAATATTGGCATAGTTCTTGGTGGAGATGGAACCTTCCTTAAATGTGCAAATGCTTTAGCTGATTATGATATTCCTTTGTTGAGCATTAATATTGGAGGTAATCTCGGTTTCCTTACCCAAGAAAAAGATTTTTTGTTTGACAAATCTTTTATTGAAATTCTTGAAAACGAAGAATATAAAATTGACTTTCGTAATAGATTAAATTGTAATGTTTATACTAATGGGAAAAGTTCTGAGAAAAAGATTATAAAAAGCTACGATGCCTTAAATGATTTTTATTTTAAATCTGTTGAGGAAGACATTTCTCCAACCAACCAAATACAAATTGAAATAGATAACGAGAAGGTTAATGAATACAAAGGTGACGGATTAATCATATCTACATCTACTGGTTCAACAGCCTACTCAATGGCTGCAGGGGGGCCAATAGTACACCCTAGTATTAATGCAATGATAATTAACCCTATATGCCCGATGAGTTTAGCTAGTAGACCAATAGTTATACCCAATACAAGTAAGGTAATAATTAAACCTGTAAAAAAAAGTAAAGGGGAAATTAAATTATGGAGAGACGGTTCAAAATGTATGACCATTAAGGAAAATTATTATTGTGAGATCAAAAAAGGGCAATCACCATGCAAAATAATAAAGTTTAAAAAAAGCACAAGTTACTACAATACACTAATAAAAAAACTAGATTGGAAAGGTGATTTATCTCAAAAAAATCTCAGAAGTTAAATGGCCTTAGAGATAGAAAGAAGATTTCTTATAAAAAATGATAATTGGAAAGAATTCATAAATAAAAAAATTTATATTGAACAGGGGTATTTATCCAATAGTTTAGATAGTTGGATTATTAGGGTAAGGCTTATAGGCAAAAACTCTAAAATTGCACTTAAAAAACATATCAAGGGCATTACCAACTTTGAATTTGAATACTCCATTCCACGAAGAGATGCTGAAATAATAATGTCAAATCTTTCGCATACAATTAAAAAAGATAGGTTCTTTTTAGAAATTGAAAAAAAATCTTGGATTGTAGATTGTTTCAAAGAAAATAATTATCCACTTGAAATTGCAGAAATTGAACTTTCTAATGAACAGGAAGATTTATTTCTGCCATCTTTCATTTCAAAAGAAATTACTGGGCTTACCCATTACTCAAATTTCAGTCTTGCTAATAATCCTTTTTCAGAGTGGAAAGAAGGCTATTTAACAACTTTCAAAAGTAACTAGCCAAAGGAGCCACTCATCCTTTATATTTTCTTTATATTTAAGCTAAGTAATTTTTTTTCAGATGTACGGTCTTTACGACAAAGACGGAATATTGAGATTTGTTAATCCCGACAAGGATGCATGTATTGCATATGCTGAACTCTTCGAATTAGGTTCAACAAATTATTGTCTAATGGATTTGGCTAATGATACAAAAAAAGTAAGGGGTAATTCTAATCTTGATCAGAGTCTGGGAGTGTACAACAATTAAACCCGTCTCTACAAATCTTGCCGTTGTCCATTGCCCAATTCAAAAGTGCTACTCTGTTTTTAGAACCAGTTTTTGTAAACATATTACTTACATGATTATCAACAGTCCTTTTACTAATAGTTAGTTTTACCGCAATTTCTTGATTTGTAAGCCCATCAGCCACGAGATCGATGATTTCCATCTCTCTTGCTGAGAGACCCATCATATCAATGTTGTTTACTTCTTCTTCAACCATTTGCATTTAAACAGTTCCTTTTTTATATTAATTAAGTTTAGCAATCTCAGTACACTTGTTAACCAACTAGGGAACAAAAGCAATTGAAATCAAAACTTCAGCAGACTTTAGAAGAGAGATCTAAAGTAATAACGGCAGAATTAATGCCGCCAAGAGGTGGAAGCCCCATAAGATCTCTTAAGATAGCACAACTTTTGAAAGATAAGGTACATGCTGTTAACATTACAGATGGAAGCAGAGCTGTAATGAGAATGTGTAGCTTAGCAATGTCCAAACTATTACTGGAAAATGGGATAGAACCAGTAATGCAAATTTCTTGCAGAGATCGTAATAAAATTGCTTTACAATCAGACATTCTGGGAGCAAATGCTTTAGGAATTAGAAACATCTTATGCATTACCGGTGATTCAGTAAAAGCTGGGGATCAACAAGATGCCAAGGCTGTACATGAGTTTGAATCAGTTAGATTGCTTCAACAAATTCAGGCTTTCAATAAAGGAATTGATCCTTCTCTAGGAGAACTTTCCGATAAAAAAACATTTATTTTTGCAGGTGCTGCTGCTGATCCAAATTGTAGAAATAAAAGAAGTTTAGAAAATAGAATGAGAAAGAAAAAAGAAGCTGGAGCTGGATTTATACAAACTCAAATGGTTATGGAAAAAGAAAATTTGATAGATTTTTGTGAAAAAATTAGCAATCCTCTTGAAATTCCTGTGATTGCAGGTGTATTCCTATTAAAGTCTTACAAGAACGCTCTCTTTATAAACAAATACGTTCCAGGCGCAAATATCCCTGAAAACATCTTAAATCGTCTTAAAGATGCAAAAGATCCATTACAAGAAGGTATTAAAATTGCAGCGGAACAAGCTCATGATTTTTTTAATATAGCGAATGGTGTTCATCTAATGGCCGTAAAGGCAGAGCATTTAATTCCTGAGATTATTGAGAAAGCTGATCTTAGTCTGGAATATTAATCAAATCAG
Organism: Prochlorococcus sp. AG-459-D04; assembly: GCA_003212035.1. Lineage (GTDB taxonomy): Bacteria > Cyanobacteriota > Cyanobacteriia > PCC-6307 > Cyanobiaceae > Prochlorococcus_A. The sequence goes on along the minus strand of QCRA01000004.1, from coordinate 20,048 downwards.
TACCTAATAATTCTGCCATAGCTTTCTGCTGAGGTGATGGCTCAGTCAAGTCAGATCTTCTTGAATCTGCTATTAACCAATCTAAAGATGCATCTTGCAAATCAAAATGATCTCCATTTTTTCCAACACAATATTTACCAAATACTAATTTATCCATAAGTCTTACACCTTTACCAATTTTAGAATAATCAAAAATAATTGAGTTATCTATAGTTGCTCCCTCGCAAATGCAACAACTTGGTCCAATCATTGAAGGGCCAATAATAGTTGCTCCATCCTCGATCCTAGTCATGCCTCCTATATAAACCGGCCCAGTAATATTAACCTTTTCCCAGTTAGCCGCTACGTTTAAACCGGTAAAAACTCCTGGTTTTATTTCCTTACCTGGTATTTGCACTTGTCTTACCTTCCCTTGCAATACATTTCTAATAGCACTCCAATAATCAGGAACTTTTCCAATATCTACCCATTCAAAATCCATTGGTAATGCAAAAAATGGTAAATCCATTTCAACAAGTTTAGGGAAAAGATCAGCTCCAATATCAAATTTCTCTGCTGAAGGTATGTAATTAAAAATTTCTGGTTCGAAAAGATAAATTCCTGTATTTATAGAGTCACTTAAAGCTTGATCAATTGTTGGCTTCTCCTGAAAAGCCTTAATTCGCCCATTCTCATCAGAAACAACCACACCATAACTTGATACTTGATCTCTAGTTACCTTTTTTGTTATTAAGCTCGCAATAGCTCCTTTCTGCTTATGTTTTTTAACAGCTTGAGTTAAATCTAAATCAACTAAAGCATCACCACATAAAACAACAAAAGTTTCATCAAAGAAATTTTGAAAATCCTGAATTTTTTTTAATCCTCCTGCAGATCCCAAAGCATCACCTATTAATTCTCCATCTTCAATTCTTCCTTCAAAACTATAAGCAATTTCTACTCCAAATCTTTGCCCATCCCTAAAATAATTTTCAATTTCTTCAGCCAAATGAGAAACATTTACCATTATTTCCTTAAAGTTATGTTCTCTTAGAAGTTCCAAAAGAAACTCCATAACAGGTTTTTGCAAAATCGGAATCATCGGTTTTGGAATAACATGCGTAATAGGCTGAACACGTGTGCCTTTACCTGCCGCAAGTATCATCGCCTTCATAAATTCAAAACCATTTTTTTAAATTATACGTTATTACTATTAAGCTTCTAAGCAGCCGTGGTAGAGACATTACTTACCTCAAGATTTTCTATAGGCAATTGAGCTAAGCCACCATCAGGTATTATTCTTTTAATTTGAATAGGACCATATAAGGAATTAATTTGTTTAATTTCAATTTTATTTTCAGATGATAAAAATAATAAGGCCCAAAAAACTCCCAAACGATCTTTATCTAAATCATTTTTTACAACTGTTTGCCATTTTTTGACTAAATATTCAAAATCAGTCCATTGTAATGCTTTTTCCCATCCCTCAATAAATTTCCCTAATGCTTTAGTGGTTTCTGGAAGTTTCTCACGATGTGCTAGAGATTTTACTTGAGAAATTAAAGACTTATCAGAATATTTTTTATTTCTTTTTCTCTTCATAAGCAAGAGATCTTGGGTTTCTATAACTTCTGCAATGGACTCTAACTGACTTACAAGTTCTCCCAATGTTGTTGTGCGTTTAAGAATTGGTTGCGCAATAGATCTTCTCCTTAGATATTTTTCAGGATATTTTGGAATATCAAATTCTTTGTCAATCCAATCTTGATCATCCAAATCAAATTCATCTTCAAAATCTGATGAATTTTCTTTGAAAACATCAGATTCCAAAACCTGAGCCTTAAGATTAACTAGTACAGAAGCCGCAAAAAATGCTTCGCTGGTCTCAGCTAAATCCTTATGATATGAGATTTGATTATTTGAAGGTTGATTAAAAGTATGTGTGTATTGTTCTAAAAAACTATCAATTACACTTATTACATCAATATCCCATGGATCAAGCTCCCCTTTACCTGCAGCGTCTTGAAGAAACTTAATCAACAATCTAGGGCCTAATTGTTGCCTATCAATAGAATTAAAATAAGATATTTTGAAATAGATAAAATCTACTCACAAGATAACTTTTAATTTATTTAATGCCAAATAATATTGCATTAATTAAAAAAATTATATTTTTGGAGCGTTTAGAATTTCATTTGTTTTAGTTCCTGAAAAAATATTTGTTTTCACAGCACCTTTAACTGCAGTCAAATCTCGATCGACCAAATTATTTATAGATGCAATGTAACTTTCAGTAACTAATCTTGGGTACAAACCTATTCCAATAATAGGTAACAGTAAACATGCAATAATATAAACTTCCCTTGGCTCTGCATCTATAAGTTTTCGTTCTTCGATTAATTTAGGATTTTCTTTACCAAAGAAAATTTCTCGTAACATTGAAAGTAGATAAATAGGAGTAAGTATTACGCCTATAGCAGCTAAAGAAGCCATCACGACTCTGAACGGAAGGGTATAAACTTCATCAGTAACAAATCCTGTAAATACCATCAATTCGGAAACAAATCCACTCATGCCAGGTAAAGCCAGTGAAGCTAGGGAACAAGCAGTCCATAGTGCAAACATGATTCTCATTTTTTGTCCTACACCACTCATTTCATCAAGTTTAAGAGTCTTTGTTCTGTCATAGGTGGCACCAACAAGAAAAAATAAACTTGCACCGATTAATCCATGACTAACCATTTGCAGCATAGCTCCGCTTGTTCCAAGGCTACTAAAACTCCCTATACCAATAAGAACGAAACCCATATGACTTATCGAGCTATATGCAATTTTTCTTTTAAGATTTCTTTGTGCAAAAGAAGTTAATGCTGCATAAATTATATTGACTACCCCTAGAACTATTAATAAAGGTGCAAATTGAGCATGAGCAACGGGTAATAATTGTGCATTAAATCTTAAAAGAGCATATCCTCCCATCTTTAATAAAATTCCTGCTAGAAGCATATGAACTGGAGCTGTAGCCTCTCCATGAGCATCTGGAAGCCAAGTATGAAGAGGTACTATTGGAAGTTTCACTCCAAATGCAATTAAAAGGCCTACATAACATAATATTTGGAATTTTTGACTAAAATCCTGAGCTGCCAGGTGAGAAAACTCAAAGTTAGGAATTTCTGTACCATAGAAACCCATCGCTAACGCTGCCAGAAGAATGAAGATAGAACTGCCAGCTGTATATATAATGAATTTTGTTGCTGCATATTGTCGATTTTTGCCGCCCCATATGGCCAGTAATAAATAAACGGGAATTAACTCAAGTTCCCAAGTCAGAAAGAATAAAAGCATATCTTGTACGGCAAACACAGCGATTTGCCCACCATCCATAACCAATATCAAAAAGAAAAATAACTTTGGTTTGAACTTGACTGGCCATGCAGCAAGAACTGCTAAAGCAGTTATAAAACTAGTTAATAATATTAACGGCATAGACATGCCATCAGCGCCTACAGACCAAGTAAGACCTAAATCAGGGAGCCAACTAATATTTTCTTTCAGTTGAACATTTTCATTACTAATATCAAAGCCATTTATATATGAACCTACAGTTATTAAAAAAGTTATTAATGCAATAGACAATGCAAACCATCTCACCTCCTTGCCATCCCCTTTATCTGGGAAAAAAGGTATCACAAATGCACTACCAATTGGAAATAAAATTGAAGCAGATAACCAAGGAAAATTAGACAAGCCAGCTCCCAAAGTTCCCAACATTTGTGTCGCAAAATGTGTATAAAAATAAGTACTCAATTTAATAAGAAATTTATCTTAAATAAAGTCTAGAAATTTTCTGTATTTTTTCACCCCAATGGACAGTGAAGACACACAATTGTAATTAAGATACCTGGGGAGATTGAAAACCAAATATCGCAACTAGTAGAATTACACCTCCAAAAACAATAAGCGCGTAAAATTGAGCCCTACCAGTTTCAAAATACTTTAAACCTTCTCCACTACCTAAAGTTACAAGTCCAGTAAGATTTACTACACCATCTACAACCTTAGAATCAACCTCTAAGACTTCTTTAGCAAGCTTTCTACTACCCTTAACAAAGAGTTTTTCATTAATATCATCTAGATACCATTTATTGGATAAAAAACGGTTGATGGAAGGAAACTTATTGGCAAATAAAACTGACAAATTAATTTTTTTCACAAAATATGCTTGATAAGCAATAATGATTCCAGCTGATGCAATAAGTACTGAAGCAATCGCTAAAGGCAAAAATTCTTGTAGTTCGAAAGCTTTTGCAGCAGTCTCTGCTTCTTCAGGATCTAGTAAATTTGCAATTTTGCTATCCCATGGAAGTCCCATAAAACCAATAATTACAGAAGGTACAGCCAAAAATACTAAGGGAAATGTCATTGACCAGGGTGACTCATGAATAGAGCCATGTTCTTCATGCTCTTCTTCATTCTGTTCATCTAGGTTCGTTTTAGAGGCTATTAGAAGCTCTTTCTGCAATTCTTTATTCTCCCCTCTGAAATCTCCTTCAAATGTCAAGAAATAAAGCCTAAACATATAAAAAGCGGTCATACCAGCTGTTAAAAGTCCTACGAACCAGAAAGCTGGAAATGATATAAAAGCATTTCCGAGTATCTCGTCTTTGCTCCAAAAACCTGCCAATGGAGGAATTCCACTAATTGCTATACAACCTATTAAAAATGTTGTTGATGTATATGGCATTTTTTTTCTTAAACCGCCCATCAATCTCATATCTTGGGCTAAAACAGGCTGATGTCCTACTACTTCTTCCATAGCATGTATTACGGAACCAGATCCCAAAAATAGCATTGCTTTAAAGCAAGCATGAGTCACTAAATGAAAAATCCCTGCTACTGGTGCTCCACAACCCATTGCGAGCATCATGTAACCAAGCTGAGAAACTGTGCTGTAAGCTAAACCTTTTTTTAAATCCATTTGAGTCAAAGCTATAGATGCTCCTAAAAAACAAGTAATGGTGCCAACTAAAGCAATAATGAACTGAATAGAGGGAAATATTGAATACAAAGGTTGAAGTCTTGCTACAAGAAATATTCCTGCAGCAACCATTGTTGCAGCATGAATAAGTGCAGAAATGGGTGTAGGGCCTTCCATTGCATCTGGTAGCCATACATGGAGCGGAAACTGAGCAGATTTTGCCATGGGCCCTAAAAAAACTAAAAAACAAAGTAGTAAAGCAGCCCAAATGGGTATTGAATTATCAGATATTGATTGTGAAATTCCAGTAGCTATTTCATTAAAATCAAAACTATTTGTTGCCCAAAACAGACCAAGAATACCTAGTAATAATCCAAAATCTCCCACTCTATTAACAACAAAAGCTTTTTGTGCTGCGTGTGCAGCGCCATCCCTGTCGTACCAAAAACCTACCAACAAGTAAGAACACATTCCAACTAATTCCCAAAAAACGTAAATTTCTAATAAATTTGGACTAACTATTAATCCCATCATTGAACTACTAAATAATGCTAAATATGTAAAAAATCTGACATAACCCTTATCGTGGGACATATAGCCATGCGAGTAAACCATAACCAGCAAAGTTATTGTAGTTACTAAAGCAAGCATTACACTCCCCAAAGGATCAAGGACAAAGCCCATTGGAATTGTGAAATCCCCAGCGTTGGCCCATACAAATAATTTTTCTACTGATTGATAACCATTAACTTGTTCAATCAAAGCTTTATAACTAATTACTGCAGAAATCCCTACGAAAGAAATTAGACCTACAGAAACAATTTCTCTTGAATTATTAATCTTATTATTGATACTTATTAGTCCTAAGCCAGAAAGTACCGCTCCAACAAGTGGGAAAACAGGAATTAACCAGGCAATTTCTGAAGCTTGAGGCATGTTTTGAAAACTTTATTTTGATTTTAAACTGTCAATTGAAAAATTCAGACAAAAATGATGAATTAAATGTTTGAACGGCAATATTTATAAACTTATGAGACCACCAAAGTACGCATATTGCAATTATTATGCCGAGTTGAGATAACTTAAAAAATTCCTTAATCTTAAATTCTTGTCTCCCTTCAATTATTGCCAAAAAAGGGATTATGGAAGTATTTTTTTTAAAATTTTCAAATTCTTCTCCAAATCTAATTGCTAATCTCTTATCACCATGCCAGATTGCAAAAAGATGATGCAAAATTAAGCCAATAGAAGTTATTAATGTGAATGATGTCCCAATCCATAAAGTATGTGCAAAACACCAAATTATCTGACCAAAAGCTTGTGGATGTCTTGTGATTCTCATTATTCCAGTTCCATAAATTCGTACTTTAGGTTTTAAAACCGATGGGATTTCTAGCAAGTTGTAAGTAGCAGGATATAAAAATAAAAAACTTATTGCAGTTAAGAACCAAACCATAACAAAAACGAAATTATTACCCTGTAAATTCCATAATCTGATTCCATCATATCTATGAGCCAAAAAATAACTAATTAAGATAATTGCAGACGGCAAACTTAAAAAAACAAAACATAACCGCCATAACCTCGGACCTATAATGGATTCTGCTTTGATTCTTAAAGCAGCTCCTCCACTATGAATTATCGCAAAAATCAAAATTAATAGTAAAATTACTAGAGAAGTTTTATGAGTCTCCATATATTTAATTCATTCAAATAATTTTTGTTCTTAACAAGAATGCCTCTAAGCATTAGAATTATAATTAATTGTAGGCATAATAGATGCCAGAATTACCATTTACGCTTGACCAATTAAGAATACTCAAAGCAATAGCAGCTCAAGGAAGTTTTAAAAAAGCTGCAGATTTATTATATGTGACTCAACCTGCCGTAAGTTTACAAATACAAAATCTAGAAAAACAACTTGAAATCACAATTTTCGACAGAGGTGGTAGGAAGGCTCTATTGACTGAAGCAGGAAGACTATTGCTTGAATATTGTGAACGAATTTTGAATCAATGCGACGAGGCTTGCAAAGCTATTGAAGATTTAAATAGCTTAAAAGGAGGAACTCTCGTCATTGGAGCCAGCCAAACAACGGGTACTTATTTAATGCCGAGAATGATAGGACTGTTTAGACAAAAATACCCTGATGTATCTGTTCAACTTCAAGTTCACAGCACTAGAAGGACTGGTTGGAGTGTCGCTAATGGACAAATTGACTTAGCCATTATTGGCGGACAATTACCTGGAGATTTAGAAAATTTGCTACAAGTTATTCCTTATGCCACAGATGAATTAGCATTGGTTATACCCACTAAACACCCACTTTCGACCAAGAAAGAGCTTTTAAAAGAAGATTTATACAAATTAAATTTTGTAACTTTAGATTCTCAATCTACAACAAGAAAAGTTGTTGATAAACTTCTTCAAGATTCTGGACTTGATATTCAAAGATTAAAAATTGAGATGGAACTGAACTCTCTTGAAGCAATCAAGAATGCAGTGCAATCAGGTTTAGGAGCTTCCTTTTTGCCTGTGGTTTCTATTGAAAGAGAATTATCAGCTGGAACAATCCACAAAGCATTCGTCGCTGACTTAGAAGTTAAAAGAGAACTCAAATTAATTACTAATCCATCAAGATATACATCAAGAGCATCAGAAGTGTTTAAAAAAAATATTCTGCCACAATTTGCTAGTTTAGAGAGCCCTTTAAGGCATTTATGATTTATCAGAACTGAATTGCTTCTTTGTTAATACCGACTCCTCCGTCTTCGGCTTGTCCATCGCCTTTTATTATAAATTTATTTTCATTTACATCAGTCTGATAAACGCACTTAACTATTGGCTTATCTCTTATAGATCCAATATAAGCAAAAGTATTCATCCTCTGCTTACACTCCCTTACATCTTCATTACTAATTGCACCCTGTTTTTGTAAAACAGTCCAATTCTCTCTTCTAATGACACATCCTGGCTGAAGAGCTGGTTGCGTTACAAAACTAGTAGATGGATTCAGAGTTGTATACATTTCAACATCAATTACAAAAGCACTAGCTCCCCATTGTCTACAAAATTCAGGATCTGGAACTGCCATATCTAATTGTTGTTGACTAGCTATGTTTCCCTGTCCACCATCTGTTGTACTTGTAATAGCACTCCCAATACCAACTCCTAAAATCAGTACTCCAGCGAGCACGGCAATGGTTCCTGTACTGAAATTTATTTTTTGTTCAGAAGCAGCAGGTAATCTACCTTTTTTTTGTCCATACGAATCCATGTCTCTTGGGTTTGGAGAGTAATAACTTCGATTTGAGCCTCTCCCGGGCCTTCTATTTGATGATCTATTCACAGCACTTCATTTGTCTTAGGTAAACCCATTGAATAATTCATTACTCTACAATCTGGGTTATAACTTAATTGACCATTTTGAAGCAAAAATTTGATTAAACCTTCTATTTCTGATCCAATTTTTCTAAGTTCATAATCATCTAAATTTTTTCCTGCTCTCTCTTTAATAAGTTCATTGAATTTTTCATTTATTTTATTAAATGAATCTTCGTTCCAAATGAATTCGTTATCGGGATCCAAATCAAGAGTCAGTTTGTTGGGATGAAACTGTAATTCCCTGTTTACTACTTCGGCAGTAAAAATTCTTACATGTCTAGTAGTTGATTTTAAAAGCATTTTTTCCATAATTTTACAAAATAATCAACGAAAAAAACTATTATGTTCTAACTTTAATGTAGCTTATTAGTAAGTGTTAATTTATTTCTTGATTTAATAATGCGTGTTGTAATTGCTGGTGCAGGTTTAGCAGGTTTATCTTGTGCTAAATATTTAGTCGATAAAGGACATATTCCTATCGTACTTGAAGCTAGAGATGTTCTTGGCGGTAAAGTTGCAGCATGGAAAGATGAAGATGGAGATTGGTATGAAACTGGTTTGCATATATTTTTTGGAGCATACCCAAATATGTTGCAACTTTTCAAGGAATTAGATATTGAAGATAGACTCCAATGGAAAAGTCATTCAATGATTTTTAATCAACCATCAGAGCCCGGAACTTACAGTAGATTTGATTTTCCCGATATACCTGCTCCCGTAAATGGAGTTTCTGCAATACTTAGTAATAATGATATGCTTTCATGGAATGAAAAGATTTTATTTGGATTAGGTTTAGTACCTGCAATGTTGAGAGGCCAAAAATATCTAGATAAATGCGATACGAAATCATGGTCAGATTGGCTAAAAGAACACAATATCCCAGAAAGAGTTAATGACGAAGTTTTTATAGCCATGAGTAAAGCTTTAAATTTCATTGGGCCGGATGAAATATCATCTACAGTTTTACTAACAGCATTAAATAGATTTTTACAAGAAAAAAATGGTTCAAAAATGGCGTTCCTTGACGGAGCTCCACCAGAAAGACTTTGCCAACCAATGGTCGACTACATCACTGCTCGTGGTGGAGAAGTTCATATGAATAGTCCATTGAGGCAAATCAACCTTAATGAAGACAGCACTGTTAAAAGTTTTACTATCGCCTCTCTAGATAAAAATGAAAAGAAAGAGCTATCTGCTGATGCCTATGTAAGTGCAATGCCTGTAGATCTTTTTAAATTAATGATCCCTAAACAATGGAAAGGCTTAGATGCTTTTTCAAAATTAGATGGCTTAAATGGTGTGCCAGTAATTAATATTCACTTATGGTTTGACAAAAAATTAACAGATATAGACCATCTACTATTTAGCAGATCACCACTTCTCAGCGTTTATGCAGATATGAGTATTACATGTAAAGAATACGAAGATCCAAATAGATCAATGCTTGAATTAGTTTTCGCACCAGCAAAAGATTGGATAAATAGAAGCGATCAAGACATCGTTGATGCAACTATGGAAGAGCTGAAGAAATTGTTTCCTACACATTTCATGGGTGACGATAAGACAAAATTAAGAAAATTTAAAATAGTTAAAACTCCAAGATCTGTCTACAAGGCAGTTCCTGGATGTCAAGATTTTAGACCAAGTCAAAAATCCCCAATAAAAAACTTTTTCTTAGCTGGTGATTATACAATGCAAAAATATTTAGCATCCATGGAAGGAGCTGTTTTAAGTGGTAAATTATGCGCAGAATCAATCAATAAGCAGTATTCCAAAACCATTCAAAATGTTTCTTAATAACATTTACAAAATTATTAAATTCAACTAAAACTTTTTGAATAAATCAATTTCTAAACTAGATCAAGCATACGAGATATGCCGACAAGAAACTCAACAATGGGCTAAAACTTTTTACTTGGGAACTCTTCTATTACCTCAAGAAAAGAGAAAAGCTATTTGGGCTATTTATGTATGGTGTAGAAGAACAGATGAAATAATGGATAGCGCAGAAGCCTCAACTAAATCTCAAAATGAGCTTTCAGACAATCTAGATAAATGGGAAGAAAATACTAAAAATGTATTTAAAGGGAATATTAAATCTGAATTAGACTCAGTTTTATTAGATACCATCGAGAAATATCCACAAAGTATTCAACCTTATTTAGACATGATAGATGGCCAGAGAATGGATCTGAATAAATTTAGATACAAAGATTTTGATGAATTAAAACTCTATTGTTATAGAGTAGCTGGGACAGTTGGTTTAATGACTCAGAATGTAATGGGGATTGATAGCGCTTATACATCAGCCCCATGGAGTGCCATGCCTGATCCCTCTGAGGCAGCTATAGCTTTAGGGATTGCAAATCAATTAACAAATATATTGAGGGATGTAGGAGAGGATAGACACAGAGGGAGAATTTATCTCCCACAAGCAGATATTGAAAAATTTAATTATTCTGAAGAAGAACTTTTAAAGGGAAAAATAAATAAGCAGTGGAAAGCACTGATGAACTATCAATTAACGAGAGCTCGCGAATGGTTCCAAAAGTCTGAGGATGGTATTAGGTGGCTATCTTCTGACGCAAGATGGCCAGTATGGACGTCTTTACGTCTTTACAGAGGAATATTAGATTCTATTGAAAGGTTAGATTATGATGTTTTTAATAATAGGGCTTTTGTAAAAAATTCAGTAAAAGCTATTGAGATTCCAATATCTTTTTTAATTTCTCGAATTAAATAACTACGCCGGCGTTTTCTGATTGGCCAACAAATCTTTTAATTTAGATAGTTCTCCAGCCCATCTTGGATCTGGAGCTTCCAAGTTAGGAGCATCGCTGTGAACAATTTTCTTAAAGTCTTTCCTCTTCTTATTCCTGTTTAATTTTCCGCCATTTCTTTTGTTTGAAGCAGAATCTTTCTTTTCTGATATTTCTACTCTTAATTTAGAACCATTAAATTCAAAACCGTTTAATTTTTGAATTAATAAATTAGCATTCTCTTCATTATTGGTTGAAGCAAAACCAAACCCCCTGCATTCCTTAGTTTCCTTATCTAGAACTGCTTTAAATCTAATTGAATCAGAAACTGACTTTAAAAGTGTATCAAATTCTTTTGGATTAAATCCTTGTGGTAAATTGCCAATGTAAATGCGAATACTCATAAATTTTTAAAAATGATTTTGAAGTCTGAACTTCTAAACAAAACTAAGCTATGTGTATTTAATCACATTTTGGCGCATTTTGTTCAATCCATCGCTTTGCTTTATAAATAGCTTCATCAAAATTATTCAATCTCTTATATGCAAGTTCCATAGAAAGATACTGTAAAAGCTCTCCTAAGATAGGTCCATCCTTTATTTTTAAATTTTTTTTGATTAAGTCACCATTAAGTAAGTTTGAAGGATGAAATAATTTATCATCTTTATCACGCCATCTATGAAGCCACTCTAAGCGTAAGTTTTGAGGTAAATTAAAAACAAAAGATGGTAGAAAAATCTCTAATTCTTTATGTAATGCAAATCTTTCTGATTCAGATAATTCTGCGATATTTTTTTTCTCCAACAAAAAGTGCCATTTACGTAATAACTTAGTTTTTGAAATTTCAGATCTACTAAACTTAAATTGCTCTAGAGAAACTTCATCTAAAATTTGGGCAATAAAAAATAAGGGTAAAAATTTCTCTTTTTCGTTCTTATTAAGTTCTGTATAGTTAACTTTTTGTAAATCCAAAAAAAAAGAATTTTTATAAAAATTATCAGATCCAAATATATTAAATTTTTTTATCAAAATTACCGCCTCCAGAGCATTTTTACCATTTACTATTTTATGTATTTCATAATTTATCCTCTCTTTAGCAACAAGATATAATTTCCCTTTATTTTTTTTTATAAAATCAACCAATTGAAGATCGATTTTAAAATTCAATTCTGAAACAAACCTAAAACATCTTAAAATTCGTAATGGATCATTAAGTAAGTTGATTTCTGAATTAGTTTTAAGTAGAGAAAACTGTAAATCTTTGAGACCATTCAACGGATCAAACAAAAGCTTCTTATCAAATAAAAAAGCAATTGAGTTTATCGAAAAGTCCCTGCTTCTTAGATCGCCTTCGATCGTTGAGGAAACCTGATTAGCAATATCAATTGAGATATGATTAAGAATAATTCTTACAACTTCTCTTTCCTTATCTAATACTATAAATTTAGATTTAATATTCTCTGAAATCATTTTCCCAATTTCAATTGCATTAAAAGGCACCACAATATCAATATCTACCTTTTCAGTTACTCTTTCCAAAATAATATCTCTTATATAACCACCAACTAAATATGAACCTTTAGGTAAAAAAGATAAGATTGAATTCCAATGATAAAATTTGATACTTCTTTCTAATTCATCAATAATTAGTGTATGATTAGTCAATAAATTACTCCTTTTCATTTTTAGTTTTGTTATGTGCATTTGCATCAACTGTAAATGGGTTGATAGATGTATCACTTATCATGACGTGGAAAATAAACATGGTGTAGATAATATTTGTGATGTTCCTGATTTTAAAGCAAAAAAGCCATCCATTCACGTCAGCATAATTAAGGACAAAAATGGTGATTATAAAACAGATTGGGATGTTCAATCTTGTGAAAGTTTTACAAATGAATTTGGCAAGTGGTCTAAATGTAATCCAGGAATGGAATTGCCTGTTTAAAGGTAATAAATGACACTTTATCTTAAGCGAAGACTGAACTACCCAACATTAGGAATACATAGTACAGAAAATTCTTTCTGCTTTGGATACAGAAAAAGCAATAAAATTGAATTTGATGAATTATTTGTTAAACAATTTGATAATGACTTATGTAACAACTTAATTTTTGAATTTAACAAATTCATTTCCAAAGAAAATTTAAAAAAGGTAAACAAGATCTCCGTAAGCATAGGACCAGCAAATTTTAATGCTTCGCGACTAATTGTGGTTTTAGCAAGAACTATCTCACAACAAATAAATTGTCCTCTAGATAGTTTTAGTTCATTTGAAATAATGGCAAAAAGAATTGCATCAAAAAATAATATCTTTACAAACAAAAAATCATTCTGGATTTACAAAAAATTAAAACGGAGGGGTTTTATTGCAGGTAAATATGAAATTTGTCTTAACGAAAAAGACTCCTCAGATCTAGTCATTCGAGAAACAGTTTTACCAAAAGTTGTCAACAAAATTGAGAGTAAAGAACTTTCGTTTGAGGCTAATTATGATGATAAAGAAGATTTAAAAGAACTATTAGATTTATCAAATAAAAATTCATTAAATTCAAATGTAGATTCCTGGAGAAAAGTTTTGCCTCTTTACCCTATTTCCCCAATTAATTAAATATTCATCCAATCAAATTATTAATTTTATCTTGAAGGTGCATTGTTACAGATTTCAGATCATCTCTTGTTGAACTTTGTGGAGGCTTAAGAGGTTTTCCCACTTTAATAACTATTTTTGAAAACAAAGGAATAAAGAATTTAAATCTTATGAGTCTATGTGAATTAACTATTGCAACAGGCAATAATAATTTTTGATTTTTAAAGGCTAATAATGCTGCCCCTTGTTTTGGCTTATTCACTCGACCATTTTTTTGACGAGTGCCATCTATAAAAATTCCAATACAATTATCATCTGATAATTTTTTACATGCAGTTTTAATTGTATTTTTATCAGCAATTCCTCTTTTTACAGGATATGCTCCACAAGCCGTGATAATAAAGCCGAGAAAAGGAATTTTAAAAAGCTCTGCCTTGGCCATAAAAGATATATTACGTCCAAGAGCATGGCCTAATAAAGGAGGATCAAGTAAAGAACCATGATTAGAAACCATAATAAAAGCATCTTTTTGTGGAATATTGTCTCTACCTATTAAATGACCTTTAAATAAAAATTTATAAATAGGAAATACAAAAAGCCTGCTAACTAACTCATAGATTAATTTTTGAATAGTATGATTTTTCATACAAACTAATAAGATATTTGATCAGAAGATGAAACTTGAGAAATTTTTACATCTTTAAGATGTCTTTTTCCTATACCGCTTAGTACATTAGAAGGGCCAATTTCAACAATATGAAGATCACTATCTTTTGACATTAAATCCATAGTTTCTCGCCACCTCACTCCATTACACATTTGTTTTTCTAATCTAATTTTAAGCTCGTTTGGATCACTACACAGTGAGGGTTCATAATTACTTATAACTGGAAAAGAAGGTTTGTTAAATTTAATCTGTTTTAAATACTCAGAAAATTTTGATGAAGATTCATTCATAAATGGTGAATGAAATGCACCTGAAACATTTAATTTCAAGAATCTCTTACAAGAAATTTCTCCAGATAAATTATCTAATGCTTCAGTAGATCCTGATAAGACAACTTGGGTAGAGCTATTATCATTAGCAATTACAATATCATCATTTTTTTGTACTAATAGATCAAGTTGAATTCTATCAAAACCAATTACTGCTGCCATAGATCCCTTCCCAGCATTTACCATTAATTGAGACCTTTCTTTTATTAGAGAAACACAATCTTCGAATGAAAAAACATCCGCACAATATAATGCAGTAATTTCTCCTAGACTATGACCAGCAACATAAGTTGGTTTAAATCCATTTTCCTTTAATGCATCTAATAAAATTGATTCAACTAAAAAAAGACAAATTTGTGTATTTCTTGTGTTATTCAAATCAATAAGAGGATTTGTTTGTTCACTATTTAACTCACAAATTTCAAATAAATTCCTCTCAAATATCTCGGATGCATAACTAAACCTCTCTTTTGTATTAGGCAAATTTTCAATTTGGTTTGCCATTCCAATTTTTTGCGACCCCTGTCCAGGGAATACCCATGCAACTGTCATAATGCTCCTTTTTTTAACCCCATTTGATAAGGGCTGCACCCCAACTTAACCCAGCACCAAAACCACTTATGGCAATAGTATCATTTTGTTTAATTATATTATTTCTAATAGCCTCATCCATCACAAGTGGAATTGTTGCTGCTGAAGTATTACCATATTTTTCTAAATTGCTAAGAATTTTTTCTCTAGGAATTTTTAACCTGTCTCCTACAGAATCCAATATCCTTTGATTAGCTTGATGCAATACAAGCCAATCAATTTCATCAGAAGTATAATTTATTTTTTTAAACAACTTTTCAAGAATTATCGGAACTTCTCTAACTGCAAATTTATACACTTCCTGACCATTCATCTGAATTGGAGAAAAAGCTCCACTTGAAAAATCAATGTTATCAATTATTGAATCCTTATTGTTTTTTGATGGAAGATTAAGAAAAGAACCCCTTTCTCCGTCAGTTCTCATATCAAAACCAATAAAATTATCAAATTCATTAGTAGCTTCAATTGCTAATGCACCTGCACCATCTCCAAATAGAATACAACTTCTTCTATCATTCCAATCAACAAAGCTTGATAGTTGATCTGCTCCTATAACAATAGCCCTTTTAAATCTACCCCCTTTTAAAAATTGTGAGGCTGTAATTAAGGCAAATAAGAAACCACTACATGCTGCAGTTAAATCGAAAGCTACAGCATTAGCTGCCCCTAATTTAGCTTGAATGGATGGCGCTGATCCAAATAAATCATGCGGAGTAGAAGTAGCTAAAACAATCAAATCAATCGTTTTAATATCCCAATTAGCCATTCCTATAGCAGTTAGAGCCGCCTTATAACCCATCTCAGTAACATTATCTCCTAAGCTAGAGATTCTTCTCTCAGAAATGCCCGTTCTAGATTTTATCCATTCATCGCTCGTATCAACCTTTTGACTAATTTTTTGATTGGTTAGAACTTGATCAGGTACATAACTTCCGCTTCCCTTGAATGACACTCCAATCTGATTAAAATTTATTACTTCCAAAAGAGTTTTTTAGTTACTTATATTAGTCAAACATAAATTTGACTCAATATGTTTTATGAATTTAAAACTTGAAGCTTTTGCAGTTGATTTAAATTGTCCATAACACCATGATTCACTGCAGAGTGAGCCAAGCGAAGAGCACTTACTACTGATAAAGATTTGCTACTACCATGACCAATAACGCAAATACCATTCACCCCAAGTAATAAAGCTCCTCCATGTTCGGCATGATCTAACCTTTTCTTAATTCTGAGTAGATTACTTTTTAAAAAAGCTGAACCTACTTTCCCTCGCCTTCCACGCGGCAACTCAGCTCTCAAAATATCTAATAAAACTCCTCCTACAGATTCAAGAAATTTCAATAATATATTTCCAGTAAATCCATCACAGACTACTACGTCGAAACTACCTGATAATACATCTCGCCCTTCACAATTACCTCCAAAATCAAAGCTTTCTTCAGAAGATAATAATTCAAATGTTTTTATGGATAAATCATTACCTTTGCATTCTTCTTCTCCGATATTTAAAAGACCAATTCTTGGTTTTTTTACTTGTAAGACATCTTTTGCATAAATATTACCTAGAAGAGCAAATTGATGAAGATAAGATGGCTTACAATCAGTATTTGCGCCGACATCTAAAACTAATACAGGGCGAGTTTGATCCCTTGTTGGAAATAATGCTCCAATAGCAGGTCTATCAATCCCTTTAAGTCTCCCAATTCTAAATATGGCAGAAGCCATCATGGCACCTGAATTACCCGCTGAGTAAACAGCTTCAGCTTTATTATTTCTCACTAAATCCATTGCAACGTTAATACTTGCATTTTTCCTTTTTCTAACTGCAGTAGCTTCCTCATTCATCCCAATAGGCTCTCCACTATCAATTAATTCAAGACGGTTATTATCTATTTCATTTTCTAATAATGCTGCTAGACCAGTTTTTTCTGCTGCATCTTTAACTTTTTCAATTTTGCCGACAAACTTTATGTTTATTGGGAATCTACTTATTGCTTCGAGGCAACCCTCAAGAATTGGACCAGGAGCATAATCTCCACCCATCCCATCGACTGCGATCCAAATTCTATTAGATTGAGATTCCTCCATCCTATCTAAAATACTATCATTATTTTGTAACCTTTTTAACGGGTCAAAAACTAATGGCTGTAATGTATTTTTAGCTATTGAACTAGCATTTGAAACAACACTGCTTGCAGTATTCACAACAGATTCAGCGCTTGAAACTACATTACCTGCAACATTACCTGCAACATTACTAGCAACATTACTAGCTGTGCTCACAACAGAACCAGCACCAGAAACCATATTACCTGCAACATTACTAGCCGTTGCTGCAGAACTAGCAGCAGTACCAACTATAGAAGTTACAGCCGAATTTCTTTTGTACCAAATAACTAATCTTCTAATAGCTCTGGACTTATTAATTTTTTGTTCTGTATCTTTCCCCATTTATTTACCATCAAAAGGAGCAATATCAACAATTCGTTGAAAAAGATATCCTGTACCCCTTGCTGTCAAAATTAATTCAGGATTTGCTGGATCAGCCTCAAGTTTTGATCTTAATCTTGATATATGAACATCCACGACTCGAGTGTCTACATGTCTTTCGGGGGTATATCCCCAAACTTCTTTCAAAATCTCACCTCTACTAAATGGTTCTCCTGACCTACTTACCAAAAGCTCTAAGAGACTAAATTCCATTCCAGTTAATCTTATTCTCTCATCGCTTTTAAAAACTTGTCTTCGATTTGTATCAATTTTTATGTCCGTTACTAAGATTAATCCTGAATTAGGCATTCCAGGAATTTGTTCTTTGTCGATTCTTCTGAGAACGCATCTAATCCTAGCTTCTAACTCCTTTGGGCTGAATGGTTTTACTACATAATCATCAGCCCCTAATTCTAAGCCTGTTATCCTATCTGCAACATCTCCTAATGCAGTTAACATAACAATTGGAACATCCGAATCTTTCCTTAATTCTTGACAAACTCCATAACCATCTAGTTTTGGCATCATGACGTCAAGCACAACTAAATCAGGTTCATAATCCTTAAATAACTTAAGTGCTTCTTTACCATCGCTTGCAGTTACAACTTTGTAGCCAATCATGGAGAGACGTGTCTCCAGAATTCTTCTAATACTTGCCTCATCATCTGCGACAAGTATAGTTTCTTTAGTTTGACTAGATAGAGCCATTTGTTTCTATTAGCTAATCAGTAAGAGAATTTATTATTAACCTAATCTAACTTGTAGAGGGGCAATATCCCAAACATTCTTGTTCCATTACTTCATTCAGAAACTTAATGTCTAGCAAATTATCGACTTTTATTTGTCAGAATTGTGGATCTGAAACTTCTCAATACTTTGGTAGATGCCTTAATTGCAACTCATGGAATTCCATTGTTGAAGAAATAAAAAGTAAGAGCTCTAAATATCAAGAAATAAAAGATATAAAAAAAAGTAAAAAATCTATTCCATTTAATGAGATCTCATCAAAAAAAATATCAAGATTCACGAGTGGTTTTAAAGAATTTGATCGAGTTCTTGGAGGTGGAATAGTACCTGGGTCTTTTATTTTACTTGGAGGAGAACCAGGTATAGGTAAAAGCACAATAGTTCTTCAATCAGCAGGAAAAATATCTCTTAATGAGAAAGTTTTATATATAACTGCTGAAGAATCTTTAGAACAAGTAAAAATTCGATGGGAAAGATTAAATCAAAACAGTATTGATTTAAAAATTCTTGCAGAAACTAATTTATCCCTAATTATTGAGGAGATCAAAAGTGTCAATCCAAATTTCGCAATTATTGATAGTATTCAAGCTATCCATAATCATGAAATGCAAAGTTCTCCAGGATCGGTTTCTCAAGTTAGAGCATGTGCATCTGAATTGCAAAATCTTGCTAAAGACAACAATATTGCGCTTCTAATAATTGGTCATGTTACCAAAGATGGCGCTTTTGCTGGTCCTAAAACTCTAGAGCATTTAGTTGATACAGTCATAAACTTTGAAGGAGATAACATTTCCTCACATAGATTGCTAAAAAGTATGAAAAATCGATTTGGATCTACCTTCGAGATTGGAATTTTTGAAATGCTTGAAGAGGGTTTACGAGAGATAAAAAACCCAAGTTCAATTTTTACAAATAAAGAAAATATTTCAGGTGTAACAACCACGATTACAAATGAAGGCACTCGACCATTAGCAGTTGATATACAAGCCCTGGTAAATAAAACCTTTTACAGTAACCCAAGACGCACTACAACTGGAATAAGCATAAATAGATTGCACCAAATTCTAGCTGTTATTGAAAAACACGTAGGTATAAAATTATCTGAATTTGATTGTTATATAGCTACTGGTGGGGGTTTTGAGATTAATGATCCATCATCTGACTTAGGTGTAGCAATATCAATTTTATCAAGTTTAAAAAATATTCCTCCTCTGGCAAATAGTTCGTTTGTGGGGGAATTGGGTTTGAGCGGTCAGGTTAGAAAATCGAATAACCTTCGAGTAAAGATAGAAGAAGCGGTAAGACTAGGGATCAAAAATATCGTAGTGCCAAAACTAGAGGAGGAACTAAATAATAATTTTCAAAATTTGATAAATATCAAAGAGATATCCAGTATTAAAGAAGCAGTTGAATATTCATTATCAGATAAAAATTAGAGATACATATCTATTGAACTTCTTCCTGAGTTTTTCAACCAATTCTCAATATCTAAATAACCACCTGGATATAATCTTACTGCTTTAGACCAGAC
>QCRA01000003.1 GCA_003212035.1 Prochlorococcus sp. AG-459-D04 | reverse complement strand
ATCAAAATTGGGATTCTTTGAAATGGAGAAATAAAATATGCCCATAATTACCTTACCTGATGGTTCAAAAAAGGTTTTCGAAAAATCTGTAACTATTCTTGAAATTGCCCAGACTATAGGCGCTGGATTAGCTAAAGCAACAATTGCTGGGAAAGTAAATAATGTTCTCCTTGATGCAACTATTCCTATAAGTAAAGATTCCGAAGTTGTAATCATCACATCAAAAGATAAAGAAGGAATTGAAATAATAAGACATTCATTTGCTCACCTTGTTGGTCATGCAGTTAAACAAATTTACTCTGACATTAAGATGGCGATTGGGCCTGTAATTGAAGATGGTTTTTATTATGATATTTCTTCTGAGTACAGATTTACTCCTGAAGATTTAATAAAAATCGAAAAAAGAATTAATAAATTAATAAATACAAACTATGACGTTGAAATTTTACAAGTTTCTAAAGAAGAGGCAATTAAAACGTTTAAAGAAAGAAATGAGACTTTTAAATTACGAATAATTGAAGAAATTCCTGAAGAAGGGCTCATAAATTTATACAAACACGAAGAATATATCGATATGTGTAGAGGGCCTCACGTGCCCAATACTAGACATTTGAGACACTTTAAATTACTTAAATTATCAGGTTCATACTGGAGAGGGAATAGTGAGAATGAATCATTACAGAGAATATATGGAACTGCATGGGCAAAAGAAAAAGAACTCAAAGATTATTTAACAAGAATTGAAGAAGCGGAAAAAAGGGATCATAGAAAACTTGGTAAAAAACATTCACTTTTTCATATACAAGAAGAATCTCCAGGAATGATTTTTTGGCATCCAAATGGATGGACAATTTACCAAGTACTGGAAAACTACATAAGAGAAATACTCAAAAAAAATGATTATTTAGAAATTAAAACCCCACAAGCTGTTGATAAATCTCTTTGGGAAAAATCCGGTCATTGGGAAAAATTTAGAGACGATATGTTTACTACTGCATCTGAAAATCGAACTTATGCAATTAAACCAATGAACTGTCCATGCCATATACAAGTATTTAATCAAGGTTTAAAAAGTTATAAGGATTTACCTATTCGTCTTGCTGAATTTGGTTCTTGTCACAGAAATGAGCCCTCTGGTGCACTGCACGGCTTAATGAGAGTAAGAAACTTTACTCAAGATGATGCACACATATTCTGCACAGAAGAGCAAATTCAAGAAGAGGTATCAACTTTTATAGATCTTGTTTTCGAGGTTTATAAAACTTTTGGTTTTGATGAAATCATTATCAAATTATCAACCCGCCCTGAAAAAAGGGTAGGTAGTGAAGAGATTTGGGATAAATCAGAGGAGGCTCTTACCAAAGCTCTCGAGAATAAGAACCTAAAATGGGAACTCCAACCAGGAGAAGGGGCTTTTTATGGTCCTAAAATAGAATTCTCCTTAAAAGATTGTCTTAATAGAGTCTGGCAATGCGGCACTATTCAGGTTGATTTCTCAATGCCTATTAGATTGGATGCAACTTATGTAGATATTGATAATGAGAAAAGAAATCCAGTTATGCTTCACAGAGCTATTTTAGGATCCTTTGAGAGATTTATCGGAATATTAATTGAACAATATGAGGCAAAATTCCCAATTTGGCTTGCCCCTTATCAAATAACTTTATTAAGCATTACTGATAGAAATATTGAAAAGTGTTTCAAGTTTAATGAATTAATAAATAATAATGGTTACCGATCAAAAGTTGATGTTCGAAATGAAAAAATAGGATATAAGATAAGAGAGGCAACACTAGGGAGAGTTCCCTTAATTGCAGTTATTGGAGATAAAGAAGAGGAAATTGATTCAGTCGCTTTAAGAGCTTTGGATGGAACAAATTTAGGAATTTTCGACCTATCTAATCTATACAAATTTATGGATGAATTAATAGAAAAAAAAGGGAGATCAGAATAATTTCGAATAGATGAATTTTCTAGCTTGTGATTTAGGAGGTACCAAGGTTCTATTGGGGATATTCAAAAAAGAAATAAATGATGATTCGCCTAAATTAATATTCAAAAAAAAATATGTATCTACGGATTGGGATTCCTTTGAATTAATCCTAGAAGATTTTCTCAAAAATGAATGCAAAAATATTACTTATCCTTCTTCTGCATGTTTCGCCGTGGCTGGTCCTTTATCTAACAACGAAGCAAAAATCATTAACTTGTCTTGGAATATTTCTGGAAATGCATTACAGAACAAATTTAATTTCAAAAGCTGCGAGCTAATAAATGATTTCGCAGTCCAAATTTATGGAATACCTTATTTAAAAAAAAATCAATATTCTACTATCCAAAATGGATCTCATTCTGAAGAAACTAATAATGATTTGCATGCCATTGTCGGAGCGGGGACTGGTTTGGGCATCGCAAGAGGAATAATATCAGGTGGAAAGGTAAAAGTTTTAGCTAGTGAAGGTGGTCATGTTGAGTATTCGCCAAAGTCAAAATTAGAATGGGAATTAAAAATTTGGCTTAAGAATTACCTAAACGTAGAGAGGATATCTTGTGAAAGAATTATAAGCGGTACTGGTTTATCAAGAATTGCCGAATGGAGACTAAGCAAACCTGATGCCCAAAACCATCCTCTACAAAAATATTTAAGAGAATCTAAAATAATTGATACTGCAAGGAAAGAACTACCTGAAAAAATTTGTACTCTTTCGAGCGAGGGAGATCAGTTTATGATTGAAGTTGAAAGAATATGGTTAGATGCTTATGCCTCCTTGTTAGGAGATATTGCTCTACAAGAATTATGCTTTGGAGGGTTATGGATTTCTGGAGGAACTGCACCAAAACATTTCAAAAACTTTAAATCAGATTTATTTATGAAACAATTTTTCGATAAGGGAAGATTAAAAGATATTCTTAAAACAATACCTATGAAAGTAATTCTAGATGAAGAGTTTGGACTTTTTAGTGCAGCCTGCAGAGCAAAAATGCTTTTAAAAACTTAAAAACAAAAAATGTCTATTCCTGAAGTAGGTAAAAAAATAAGGGTATCAGTGCCTTCAACAACTGCCAATTTAGGGCCTGGATTCGATTGTCTCGGAGCAGCGTTAGATTTGTATAATGAATTTATTTTTACAAGAATTGAAGGTGGTGGAGATAGATTTGATTTAAAAATGGAAAGTACAGATGGTAATCACTTAAGAGGAGGACCTGAAAACTTAGTTTTTAGAGCAGCTCAGAAAGTATGGGGGAGTGCAAATATAGATCCTTTTGCTCTTGAAGCAAGAGTTAAGTTGGCAGTACCTCCTGCACGCGGACTTGGAAGTAGTGCTACGGCAATAGTTGCTGGGCTAATCGGAGCAAATGCAATAATGAACTCTCCATTGTCAAAAGAAAAACTCCTTGAACTTGCCATTGATATAGAAGGTCATCCTGATAATGTAGTTCCCTCTCTCCTGGGAGGGCTTTGTTTAACAGCTAGGTCGTCTTCTCAAAGATGGAGAATCATTAGATGTGATTGGCACGATTCAATTAAAGCTGTTGTTGCAATACCTGCAATTCGTCTAAGCACAAGTGAAGCAAGAAAGGTTATGCCCAAGAATATACCTATATCTGATGCGGTAACAAATATGGGGGCACTTACTTTGTTACTCAATGGCTTAAAAGCAGGAAATGAAGAACTTATAAAAGAGGGAATGTTTGATAAGCTTCATGAACCCTACAGATGGAAACTTATCAAAGGTGGACTAGAAGTTAAAGATGCCGCTCTAAATGCAGGTGCTCTAGGATGCGCAATTAGTGGGGCTGGACCAAGTATATTAGCTTTGTGTAAAAAGGAAAATGGTAAAAAAGTCAGTCAAGCCATGGTGAAAGCATGGGAGAAATCAGGTGTAGCTAGCAGAGCACCATTCTTAAACGTTCAAACAACAGGAAGCCAATTTAGCACTATCTCTGGTAAGTAGTTTTACTTAGGCATTTTTAATGTTATATTCTCAAGCTAGTACATCTTCAACTAGAATAAAAAAATTATTCATTACATAAATGAATTTAGAATCTTTTCCATGGCTATCATCAATTGTTTTACTGCCTTTAATTGGGGCATTAATAATGCCTTTCTTGAATTCGAAAGAAGGAGAAGATAATACACTCCCAAGAAATATCTCATTAAGTTTTTTATTTATAGATTTTTTACTAATAATCGGAGTCCTTTTAAAAAAATTCAATACTTTAGATAGCTCTTTACAACTTGTAGAAAGAGCTTCTTGGTTACCTTCGATTGGCTTAGAGTGGTCTCTTGGCGTAGATGGGTTATCTGCTCCTTTAGTGGCTTTAAGTGGTTTAATTACATTCTTATCAGCTGCCGCAAGTTGGAAAATTAAAAAAAAATCTAATCTATATTTTTCTCTTTTATTAGTCCAAGCATCAGCACAGTCGCTAGTTTTTCTTTCTCAGGATTTCCTATTATTTTTCTTGGCGTGGGAACTTGAATTAGTTCCGGTGTATCTACTTATTGCTATTTGGGGAGGGAAAAAGAAATTATATGCAGCTACTAAATTTATTCTTTATACTGCTTTAGCTTCTTTATTAATACTAATAAGTGGGTTAGCACTTGCATTAAGTGGTGATACCTTCACTTTAAATATTACTGATTTAACCGAAAAACACGTAACAGGCAGCCTAGCTTTACTATCTTACATAGGATTTTTAATTGGTTTTGGTGTAAAACTTCCTATCTTTCCATTGCATACTTGGCTGCCTGATGCACATGGGGAGGCTAATGCACCAGTATCAATGTTACTTGCTGGTATACTCTTAAAAATGGGAGGCTATGCTCTCTTAAGATTCAATGTTCAAATACTACCTGAAGTGCATCTTCAAATTGCACCTGCTTTAATTATTCTTGGAATCATTAATATAATTTACGGAGCACTTAATGCATTTGCACAAGATAATGTTAAAAGAAGAATTGCATGCAGCTCAGTGAGTCATATGGGTTTTGTTCTATTAGGGATTGGAGCAGTAGATGCTCTAGGTATAAGCGGAGCAATGCTCCAAATGATCAGTCACGGACTTATTGCTGCAGCAATGTTTTTTGTCACAGGCTCATTCTATGAAAGAACAAATACACTTTCGATTCCAAATATGGGCGGTTTAGCAAAGGTCTTGCCAATAACTTTTGCTTTTTTCTTGGCAAGCTCATTAGCCTCTTTAGCACTCCCTGGGATGAGCGGTTTCATAAGTGAAATTACTGTATTTTTAGGGATCACTAGTCAGGAAGGCTTCAGCTCTATCTTTAGATCGATCACGATTCTTATAGCAGCAATAGGCTTAGTTTTAACACCTATATATCTACTATCAATGTGTAGGAGAGTATTCTTTGGCCCTAGAATACCGGCATTAGCCACAGTTAAAGAAATGAATGGTAGAGAATTGACGATTGGTTTCAGTTTATTGTTGCCTACTTTGGTAATAGGCTTTTGGCCAAAAATAGCCATAAATCTATACGAATCCTCAACCAATGCTCTCAGTCAACAACTAACTTTAGCTAAATTGGTAGGACTCATACCAACTATAGTTAATTAAATCATTTTAATAAATGGATACCTCAATTTTTAAATATGGAGAATTACCCGATTTTAAAAAATTTACGTCAGAAAACATAAGCAAACAATTTCCATTAGTACTAGAAAAAATAGCCGAAGACTTTAATAACATAGAGAAAAATTTATCTAATTACTTGGCTAAAAATGATTTAAATTGGGATAAGGTAATCAATCCTTTAAATGAAGTCAATGAAATTCTTAGATGGAGCTGGGGAGTAATAAGTCACCTAAATGCAGTAAATAATTCTGAAAGTCTTAGAGATATTTATTCAAGATTTCTTCCCGAGATTATAAGCTTGAGTAATAAATTTGGTCAAAGTAAGATAATTTACAATTCATTAGTAAAGCTCAAAGAGACAAATAACTTTGATCAAATCAAAACCCGAATTTTAGATAAAGAAATCCTTGAGATGCAACATAGAGGAATTTCACTACAAAAAAATGATCAAGAAAAATTCAATAATATTTCAGAAAAGCTTGGGAAACTTTCAACAGACTTCAGCAATAATGTTCTTGATGCCACTAATAAATGGTTTTTAATATTAAATAAAAAATCTGAAGTTGATGGTCTTCCTGAACGAGTACTTGAATTGATGGCATTTTCTGCAAACAATCACCTAAAAAAAGATGAAGAAGTTGATGTTAAAAATGGTCCTTGGAAATTAAGTCTAGATATTCCAACTTATACTTCGTTCATGACATATGCCTCCGACCGTAATCTTAGAAAAAAACTTTACAAGGCATTCGTTAGTAGGGCGTCTAAAGGAGAAAAAAATAATTCTCAAATCATTGAAGATATATTATCTCTTAGAACTGAAAAAGCTAATCTTCTTGGTTATAAAAGTTGGGCACAACTAAGTTTGTCAACGAAAATGGCGAAAGAAATTAAAAATGTAGAAAACCTTTTAGAAGAATTGAGAGAACCAGCATTCAAAACCGCAAAAATTGAATTAGAAACGCTTGATAAGTTTTCTAAAGCTAATGGGTTTCCAAAATCGCAGAATATTGAGCCATGGGATATTAGTTATTGGTCTGAACTTCTTAGGAAGGAAAAGCTCAATTTGGATCAAGAATCTTTGAGACCTTGGTTCCCACTAAATGATGTTTTGAAAGGTTTATTTAAATTAAGTGAGAAGCTTTTTGAAATTAAAGTAGTTGAGGCGACTGATGAGGCTCCACTATGGAATGATGACGTTTTATTCTTCAATATCCTCAATAAAGAAGATAAGAAAATAGCATCTTTTTACCTTGATCCATATTCGAGGCCTGAATCAAAGAGAGGAGGGGCTTGGATGGACGAATGTTTAAATAAAAATGATATTGGCAAAAAGACCCTTCCTGTAGCTTATCTAGTTTGCAATCAGACTCCACCGTCAAAAGATAAACCGAGTTTGATGAGTTTTGAAGAAGTGCAGACACTGTTCCATGAATTTGGACATGGTCTTCAACATATGCTCACTACTGTAAATCTTCCTCAAGCAGCTGGAATCAATAATGTTGAATGGGACGCCGTCGAACTTCCAAGTCAATTTATGGAAAACTGGTGTTTTCATAAAAATACACTTTTGAATATTGCTAAGCACTATAAAACAGGAGAAAAATTATCCGATGAAAATTTTGAGAAGATCTTAAAGAATAGAACTTTTAATTGTGGTATGGCTACTCTTAGACAACTACATTTCGCAATTACAGACCTCAGATTGCACAGTAGTATTGATATAAACGAAAGTAAAACAGCAGATGAAATAAGAAGAGAAATTGCAAAACAAACTACTGTTATTGCACCAATTATGGAAGACCAATTTCTTTGTTGTTTCAGTCATATATTTGCAGGTGGATATTCTGCAGGATATTACTCCTATAAATGGGCTGAAGTTCTAAGTGCTGATGCTTTTTCAATGTTCGAAGAAGCTGATCTAGAAAACTCTGAAGATTTAAAGTTAATAGGAAAAAAATTCAAAGATACAATACTTAGCTTGGGTGGGAGCTTACCTCCCTTAGACATATTCAAACTATTCAGGGGAAGAGAGCCACAAACTGATTCCTTAATAAGACACTTAGGCTTATCTGGAGCTACATAATAATTTCATCGATTATTTTATCAACCACAGATTTATTTTTTACTAGATTTCTATGTTTAAATACTTTTACTGATATTTTTTTTCCAAAATTTAAATTTGTCCACCAGCCAGGGAAAACCATCAAATCCCAATAAGTAAAGAAATTTATACACTCAATATCATCAAGAAAAAAATCATTATTCGCGAGCCCTCTCAAAAACTTGCTGTTTATTTTCATTTCAGATATTCCTTTAAAAGGATATTTAGGTATTAATTGAGCCATCAAAGTTCCTTTATGAGGGGAACCTACAGATATTAATCTTCTTGTTCTTTTATAACCATTAAATTTTTGAAGCCAGTGTCTCCCAATTATTCCTCCCATAGAAAATCCTAAAATATCTATTTCTTTTTCTAAACCGTATTTCTCTAAAATTAATTCGTTTAATTTATTAGTCAAATCAAGAATTGAAGTCATTCCAAATGAATGATGAAGAGTTGGAGCAAAATATTCAATGCCAATACTATCAAGTTTTGGGGTAATAGAAGAAAAAATACTTGAAGTATTCCATAGACCATGAATCAATATGATAGGATTTCTTTTTTCCAATACTTTAATAATTTTCAAGAATTCTTACTATTGACACCTTGCCATCAAAACCTGTGATTGGAGGATTGCATTTTGTTAAAATAATTTTAATTTTAGAAAGTTTAAATTTCTGATCAATGATTTCTAAAATTTCATTGGAATATTTTTCGATTGTATAACAATATATTTTCTTTGATTGATCTTTTAAAATTTGAACTAATTTTGAATAGTCAACTGTTTTTTTTATATCATCATTTACTGTACATTTTTCAAAATCAGTCCACAAAAATATATCTAAAATAAATAGTTGTCCTAATTCCCTTTCTTCATCAAGCACGCCAACCCTAGCCCAAAGTTTAATATTCTCAATTTTTAAAAAAGTTTCCATCTTTAAAAGTTTTAAAGATCTTTATGTGTATAGATAGCCTTTCCTAATGAAAAATCATCAACTATATTCCCATCACCTTTTAGGAAATATTTATAAGTGACCAAACCTTCTAGACCCACAGGTCCCCTTGGTGGAAGAGTTTGAGTAGATATACCAACTTCAGCTCCGAATCCATATCTAAACCCATCTGCAAATCTAGTCGAGCAATTATGAAAAACACCTGCACTATCAACTACATTCATAAATTTATTAGCAGTATTTGAATTCTCAGTAATTATTCCATCTGTATGTTTTGAACTATATTTTTGAATATGTGTTATGGCTTGCTCGAGATCATCAACAATTTTTATCGATAAAATTAAGTCCAAATATTCAGTTTTCCAATCTTCTAGACTAGCCTCATACTTTAACCCTAATTCAACTGATCTCTTATCTCCAATTAATTTAACATCATTAGAATTAAACAAAGGGATGGCCTTTTCTAAAAAATCTGGTGCGATATCTTTATGAACTAATAAGGTTTCGATAGCATTACATGCTGCAGGATATTGAATTTTGCTGTCCAAAGCTACTGATAATGCCATATCTAGATTTGCCTCAATATCTATAAATATGTGACAAATTCCATCAGCATGGCCAAGCACAGGAATTCTTGTATTCTCCTGAATAAATTTAACTAATTCATTACTTCCTCTTGGAATTATTAAATTAATATATTTCTCAAGATTTAGCATCGCCATGCTATCTTTTCTGCTTGTAAGCAAACATATTGCATTTTTATCAAGACCTGATTCAGTTAAACCTTCTTGCAACGCTTTCACTATTGAAGTATTTGTTAAATTAGCTTCACTGCCACCTTTTAGCATTACTCCATTACCTGATCTTATTGCTAATGAACTAATCTGCATCACGGCATCTGGCCTTGATTCAAAAATAACCCCTAAGACTCCAATTGGTACTGTTTTTCTTTCTAAAATCAATCCTTTTGAAAGCTCTCTTTTTATTTGAACTTGATTTACAGGATCAGCCAAGACTCCAACTTTTCTAACCCCTTCAATTCCTGAATTTAATTTTGCTTTTGATAACTTTAATCTAGAAAGTAAAGACCTAGAAATACCCTTTTTTTCTGCACTTGAATAATCCGCATTATTAGCTTCTAATATTTCTTTAGAATTTTTTTCTAGATAATCAGCCATAAAATTTAAGGCTTTAATTCGATTTTGATTTTCAGTCTGACTTACTTCTATTGATGCCAAACGAACTTTATCAGCTTTTTGTAAAAGATCATTGCCTGGTTGAGGGACTTCAAAGATATTAGCCATAATTTTTTTTAGTTAATTTAATAATAATTCATACTAAAGATTCTTTAAAGTAAATTTCTTTCTGAGTTAATATCTAAAAAATAACTGAACTTGACTTTTCCAATCCCCATTGGAATCATAAGAACCTAATAATTCTAAGTTTGGATTTGCCTGAAAAGTCAAAATTCCTAAAGGTGAAATATCATCTCTACCTGGAACGGTTTGAAAGGCAAAATTTATTGCATTAGTAATATCAAAACCTATTTCGGCGACCCAAGCTTGAGAAGAAAATTCCTCATTAGAAGATGATTGACCACCATTTTCTATATCTAAATTTTCATTGGAAAAAATATTATTTAATGAATCATTATTTTCTATTAACGCTGGATATAAAGATAACTGAAACCTTTCACTAAATGCATCAGCATTATTAAGTTGAGAAATAAATGCTCTATTTATTAAATTTGCAGAATTGCCTCCAATTAAACCAATTATTTGAGATCTGTTATAACTTGGCGTGCTTCTTAATTGGATTCTTCTATTTTCATCAGCGAAGGATAATTGATCTAAAAATCCTTCATAAGATGCTTCAATTTTGATTAGCCTTGAATTGCCAATCCCAAATGATCCAAAACCACTAGAAGTCGCATTTACATCAAGATCACTTGAGATGTTTGAATCTTTATTATTCTCACTTATAGGAATTATAGAATCTGGAACTTTACTAACTAGAGAAAAAATAATATAAGGAACAACACCACTTCTTGATGCGAATGTAATATAGTTTTCCTTACTTTTATCAAGTTTAAATGGCGTAGTATATAGATTCGCTATACCTTTTTCTAACTTTATAAGACCACTAACATTTAAATCTTTTCCTACTCCACCATTTATTTTAAGGTCCACAATACTATTTAAATAAGCTTGAACCATCTCTGAATATTGAACTTTGAATTCTGGTCCCAGTTTCAAAACAAGGTTTTCAAAAATCAAATTATCCAAATAATTAGGCAAAGTTTCACCTAAAAGAACTGAATTCAGAATTGTTTCGTTTGAAATTATTTCAATGTTATTTTTACTATTCCAATTGAGTTCCGGCCATTCTTTTTTATCCTCTTTTAATTTATTATTATCTTTTTTATTAGATTGATTGGCACTGTTAACATTAAAAAATCCATTATTAAGAGATAAATTTCCTCCCAAAAAAGGCTTCTCAAATGATCCAGTTAAATCCAAATCTGAATCTAATAAAAAATTCAAATTATCTGTTTTAATATTAAACTTATTCGTCTTCAAATTAATCCTACCTTTTCTAGGATCATTTTGATAAAAAGGCATAAAACCTTTTACAAAAAATTTTCCGGAATCTTCAGAGATTGCTTCAAGATTCTCAATTTGTGCCGAATCAAAATCAAAAATTATAGAACTATTAATATCTTTGATTATATTGTTGTACAGATCAACTTCAGAATCTTTAATCGAAATAAATCCGTTTAATATAGGCCTATTTAGATTTCCTTTTATTATCATTCTTAGGTTCAAGTCACCTTTCTTAAAAGTAAAAAATTCATCAGTAAAGTTTTCGATTAATTCAAAAAGTTTTCCATTCCCAAACAACCTTATATTTAAGTTATCAGATCTATCAATTGGTATTTTCCCTTCGATATTAAGAGGCATTTTGGAATCATCTATGAGCAAGGAAAAATCAATATCAAAAATAGAATTAGCGAATTCAATAAATCCTTTATCAAATATTATTTCATTATTTTTTATTGATGAATTATTAGAAGAAATTTCACTAGAGAAAGATTTTTTGTCCAAATCATAGAATAAATTGATATCCAAACCTCCCATAAAATCTCTAGGCTGATTTAAAAAAATATTTGCAGAGCTCAATGGAAGATTTTGAATTTTCAAAGAACCTTTGCCACTTAATAAACCGCCTTCCAAATCAATAGCAAATTCCTCTTTGTTATTTTTGTTTTCACCTTTAGGAACATCAAGATATCCATTTAATCTTGCATTTAATTTATAGTTGAGTGGTCTATCGCCCTTAATAGTTAATTTCGCATTATATCTACTTTTGAATTTGCTTAAATATTTTTTTAAGTTAAATTTATCCTCAAAGTAATTATTATTTTCTTTAAATTTTTTTATAAAATCGATCCTCTCTTTCAATGATTTATTATCATCATTTATTTCTAAATAACCCAAAATATTAGATTTACTTATAGGAATCTCTTTTTTATTGTCAAAGTTAAAAATATCTGAAGCAGTTAGGATAGTCCAACTAGTGCTTATATTAGTGAGTTGTGTATTAATTAAATTATTTTTATTTGAATCATATTCGACTTCAATCACTCCTCCATCAATTGGATAGAGTGAAGAGTTGACATAAAAAGAATTATTTTCGACGCTGAATTCAAATAATGAATTTGCTAACTTAATATTTCCATATTTACCTAAACTCCAAGCAAGTCGTCCATTGAGATATGACTGGTCTGAAGATATTGCTCCTGTGCCATTAATAAATCCATATATTCTATCGAATTGATTGCCTATTGATAATTCGAGTTCATCAAGAGGAAAATTATTAGCTGTCCAAACATAACTATTATTCTCTTTAAATACTTCTATGCTTCCTTTATTAGAATTAAAAATTCTACTAAAAGATAAATTATCTAACCTAAGATCAGAATCAAATTTAATAGTTAAAAATGAGGGTATTGGAGACTTTTTGGCTTTCATATTTAATAAAAATAAATTTTTATCATTTTTAATATCTCCCTCCCATGTCTCTCTTATTCGGATACCTTTATAGTGAGGATGATCAACATTAAAGCTAATAGAAATATCTGGATCATTAAATTTTCCTTTTAATTCTCCTTTAGCAGTAACGAACCCTCTAATATCGTTTTTTCGGAAAATATTTAAATTAGATAATTGAGTTCTATTTATTGTGAAATTAGAATTTATATCCCCAAAATTAATTCCTTTTCTATCAAACGTATAGGGAACATTCCCCGATAGTTCAATATCTGGATTCAGACTGTTAACATATCCAACACTTCCTTTGAGATTAATATTATTTAAATCTTTGTTTAACGGAATATTTAGATCAAAATTTGAAGTTAAAGTACCATAATTTAAGTTTTCTGAAATTCCTATTAAATTATCATCTTTACAAAAAAATCTAGTCAAATCTGAATTAAAATTCTCAGATAAATCTTCCGATTTTATTTTTAAATTAGTAAAAGAAAATTTTCCCTCGCAAAATGTTTCATTTGGTAATTTATTAAATTTAAAGTTAGATTTAAAATTACCTTTTTTAAAACTAATTTTTCTATTCCCAATGATATATTCAGAATTCCCAAGATCTAAACCTCTAGAAAATAAATCCAGTTTTAAAAAGTCTTGATTTAACTTTGTATTAAATTTGAATTTTAAAAAACCTTTTTCATCAAAATTTGATTTTACATTTGCAATAATTTCTCTATTCCTCGACTTATAAATAACGTTACCTTTTACTTTTGTTTTTAATCCTGATTTTTTAAGATTCAGAATTGAATATTTATTTAAGTTAAAGTTCAATTCATAGTTTGATTGTGATTTTTTTGTAATTCGATTATTTTTATAAGATTCGTCACTTTTAAAAAAATCTCTATCTATATTTATAGCTGCTTTCATGGGGCTTATTTTTACAATCCATTTTTGTTTTAAAAAAGATCTAAAAGGCATAATGCCCACATATACATTTTTGGCTGTAATTTCAGAATCTATATTTTTTTTATCATTAATTTTTGAATTACCTAAAGAAAAACCTAAAAATCTAATCCCAACATAATCACCCAAATCAACTTTTTTATCTAAAAGATTCCCAATATTTTCTTCTAATTCTAATTTCTTAGAACTATAAGTTTCTTTTAAAAAATTATTTAATAAAAAAGTACCTAAAAAACCTAAAGGTAAAAGCATCCCTACTAAAAGAATCTTTGTATTTAAATTTAGAGATCTAATTTTTTTCAAGTTAGAGCCCAAAAATAGAGTAGGCTTACAAAATATAAGAAATTAATCAGGTCAAAGCCACTAAATGTCTTTTTTTGAACTATTAGCGAACACACCCAAATTTTTTGGATTCCTTGGAATATTTCTTTTCATTTGCACAATAGCAGCTTTTATATTTAATTTTGGTTTTAAATTTCGAATAATTGGAGCAACTATTTTTTCATTATTGCTTTCTTTAAGTAGTTGGGCATTTATACAAAGTTACACCGAAAAGGTTGTAATAGAAGGTTCAAAATATATTCCAATTGTTTATGACAATGGGTTTGATTTGATTATTGCTAAAGCAGATGATGACTTTCCAGAAGAATCTATTGAACCAACTTTAGAACAATTATCAGAAAACTTAAGGAAAGGTAGCAGATCTGGTGCGAATGTAAAAATAAAGATCAGAAAACTTGAAAAAATTTCAGATGGTGTAAGTAAACCAGTGGTTATAGGTGAAGTTCAAAAAAATGTCAAAATGAATTAGTATGCAAATTAATGGAAAGAAAAACCTTTTTAGATTTTTTGCCAACTAATTTTAGACATGAGAAGTCTTTTTTTATTCAAAATAATCTAACTGACTTTGAAAAATTAAGTAATCTTTCGGACCAAGATATAAATGAGATTCAAAGAAAATCTTCACTATGTACATTTAATAATCTAAAAAAAATTAGAGCTATTGCTATTTTTAAGAAAGAAATTGGAATTTCTCCACCGCAAGCATATCTACTTTTACATTGCGGTATATCTTCTATTAAATCATTATCACTATCTACTCCTTACGAATTAGAACGCAAAATTGGTAGATTAGAAAGAATTCTTAGAGTAAAAAATGAGACCGATACAAGTTTTAGTCTTTTAAAAGAATGGATTAAAAAAGCTTGTCAAATCAACAAATCTATTTGAAATCTTGGTTAAAAATTTTTTTTAATGTAGAATTTAAAAAAAGTTAGCCATAATGAAACCATTATTATTTTTGTTATTTTTGTTTTCTAACTCTTTATACCCTGTTTTTAGTCAATCTAACTTATTAGAAAGTGTAAAAAAGAATCCAAACGAAGCAAAGAATTTATGTAATAAGTTTAGAGAGTTTAATTCAAAAGGTATTTCAGCTAGTTCAGATAAAGCTATAGAGTATGTATCAAACAAAAAAAAGTTAACTCCTGTTAATGCAGAGATCTTTTCAATTTACGTGATTGGGCTGCACTGCCCAGACATTATTTAAAGCCTAAATGTCTGGTTCAAGATGGTTTGACAAGTCTCTAGTACTTAGAGATGGAGTAAGACTTATATCAAGGATTTGGTTACCTAAAAGTAATGGACCATGGCCTGCATTATTGATGAGACAACCATATGGCAGGGAAATAGCTTCAACTGTTACCTATTCTCACCCAGAATGGTGGGCTTCCAAAGGGTTTTTGGTAATAATTCAAGATGTTAGAGGTATGGGTTCTTCTGAAGGCGTTTTTAAAGGTTTTTCTCAAGAAGCTAGCGATACTTCAGAAACACATGAATGGGTAAGGTCTCTAAAAGAATGTAATGGAAAACTTGGCTTATATGGTTTTTCATATCAAGGATTTACTCAATTAACTGGTGAATTAAATTCAAAGCCGCCCGATTGTTTATCTCCAGCAATGACTGGGATAAATATTAAGGATCATTGGTGCTCAGATGGAGGAGCATATTGGTGGCATAACAATATTGCATGGGGACTTCAAATCGCAGCACTAAAAATGAAAAGAGAAAATAAAGTGCTTGAATGGAAAAAGATAAGATTAGCCTTAGAAAATAAAAGTTATTTAAGAGAAGGAATTGATATTCTAAAAAAATATGATCCTAATAGCTTTGTTTTGGAATGGCTTAAAAATTTAAATAATAATCAACCATTTGAAGAATTTCAACCAATTTCAAAATGGATTAAACAACCTATGTTAATAATTGGAGGACTTTGGGATCCACATTTAAAAGGTGCCTTTGATCTTTATAAAAAATCTAAAGAAGCTGGTGGAAGCCCAGAGATTATTATTGGGAACGCGACACATCTAAATTGGTGGGAGGGATCACAGGAATCTTTATTAAAATTTTTCGATAAACATTTAAAATCAGAAGAAAAATTTAATTCTAAGAATTTTAAAGACGAGAAAAAAATATGGAATATTTCATTAAATAAATGGGAAGAATTAGATAATAAATTTCACCCTGAATTTACTTTTGGGCTCAAAAGCCCTGGCACAGCAAATGTAGTGGTTGAAGATGGAAGTCTAACTATAAATTCAAAAGGATCAGGATGGTTCACAATTGTTAGTGACCCATGGAGACCTACTCCATCTGAAGGTGGTCATTTAGGTCCAAATCCAGGAAGTTTTAATAGAAATATTATTGATAAACGTCTGGATGTAGGTGTTTTTCAAACTAATTATTTTAAAGAAGATCAATATTTCAGAGGAGTTCCCACATTAGAAATCGCTGTAAAAAGTGATCAGCCTAATTTCGATATCTGCCTAGCTTTGTCTCTAGTTGAAGAAGGAAATGAGAAGGTGAATCAATTTTCAACTGGCTTCTTAAGGATTAAAAACTCCAAAATAAGTGAAGAATGCATTTATCAAATAACAATGCAGCCAACAAATATCTGTTTGATTAAAGGTAGCAAGCTTCGCTTATCTGTATCTGCAGCAGCTTATCCAGCTATTGGAGTTAATCCTGGATATGGGGAGGGTAATGTTGGAGCGCCTTCAGCAAATCATAGAATTATTACTCTAAGCTTTAGCCTTAATAAAACATTTATGAAAATGAGCCCTTTTTTTAATGTATAATTATTTTTTTGGTTAATCATTTGATAATATTAATCCTTAATATCTACCAGTCATGATCGAGACAATTCAAGCAGACTGGATTAAATCAGAAGCTATCAACCTAGAAAATTGTTGCAATGATAATCCATTAAAAATATTAGGTCCTCATTTTTATGAAGAACGATGGATAATAAGGGTATGGATGCCTGAAGCCGACGAAGTTACAATAAATTTTAAAAATAATACCTACAAGTCGGAAAGCATAAACCATAAATGGCTTTTTGAAGCAGTACTGCCTGAAAATCCAAATTCTGATTATGAAATAAATATTTCACGAGGTGGGATCACACATACACAACACGACCCTTGGTCATATAGAGAAGAGTGGATGGGAGAAGTTGATAGGCATCTTTATGCAGAAGGCAATCATCATCATATTTGGGAAAAAATGGGAGCACATCTTATTGAAGAACAAAATCAAAAAGGTGTCATGTTTTGTATTTGGGCTCCAAATGCAAAATCAATCTCGATAATTGGAGATATAAATTCTTGGGATGGAAGACATCATCCAATGCAAAAAAGATTAGGGGGAATTTGGGAACTATTCATGCCAATAATGCAAGAGGGCGACACATATAAATACGAAATAAGAACACAACAAGGTCATATTTATGAGAAAGCTGATCCATATGGTTTCCTTCATGAAATCAGACCTCAAAATGGTTCAATAGTCTCAAAATTGAAAAACTTTAATTGGAATGATAATTCTTGGATTGCGAATAGGGATGCTTCTAGCCAAATTAACAAGCCAATTTCAGTTTATGAAATGCATTTAGGGAGTTGGCTTCATGAATCAACCGATAATAAATATCTGGAGGACAATGGTGAACCAAGAGAACCAGTGCCTGCAGCAGATTTAAAACCTGGAACAAGATTATTAACTTATCCAGAATTAACCGAAAAACTCATCCCTTACGTAAAAGAGAGAGGATTCACTCATATTGAACTAATGCCAATATCTGAACATCCTTTCGATGGTTCATGGGGATATCAAGTTACAGGCTGGTATGCACCAACAAGTAGATTTGGCACTCCAAATGAATTTAAAGAGTTTGTAAATAAATGTCATGAAGAGGGCATAGGCGTGATTCTTGATTGGGTGCCTGGTCATTTCCCAAAAGATAAGCATGGTTTAGCATTTTTTGATGGTTGTCATCTTTATGAACATGGAGATTCACGCATAGGCGAACACAAAGAATGGGGAACACTAATATTTAATTACAGCAGAAACGAAGTAAGAAATTTCTTAGTAGCCAATCTAGTTTATTGGTTTGAAGAGTTTCATATTGATGGCATAAGAGTAGATGCTGTAGCTTCAATGCTTTACAGAGATTATCTACGTCCAGACGGAGAATGGATACCCAATGAAAATGGTGGGAATGAAAATATAGAAGCCGTTAAATTTCTTCAACAGGCTAATCATGTACTCTTCCAACATTTCCCAGGCGCACTTTCTATCGCTGAAGAATCCACAACTTGGCCAATGGTAACCAAACCAACTGACATGGGAGGGTTAGGGTTTAACTTGAAATGGAATATGGGATGGATGCACGATATGCTTGATTATTTTGAAATAGATCCTTGGTTTAGGCAATTCCATCAAAATAGTGTAACTTTCTCAATTACATATAACTATACAGAGAACTTTATGCTTGCACTTAGTCATGATGAAGTTGTCCATGGGAAAAGTCATCTTTTGCATAAAATGCCTGGCGATGACTGGAAGAAATATGCAAATACTCGAGCATTACTAACTTATATGTGGACCCACCCTGGTAAAAAAACGATATTTATGGGAATGGAATTTGGGCAAAGACAAGAGTGGAATGTTTGGGATGATCTGCAATGGGAGTTACTAGAATTTGAGTCTCATAAAGGTATTAGAAACTTGATTGATGACCTAAACGTTCTTTATAAAAATGAACCTGCATTATGGAAAAATGACTTTGATCCTTATGGATTCCAATGGATTGATTGTAATGACAAATCTAATTCGGTTATAAGTTTCATGAGAAGAGAAAACGATACCAATGAGTGGCTTGTCGTTATTGCTAACTTTACACCTAATACTCATGGGTCATACAAAGTAGGGGTTCCCGTGGAGGGATTTTATAAAGAAATATTTAATTCAGATGGCTCTAGATACGGGGGCAGTAACAAAGGAAATATGGGGGGTAAAGAAACTATAAATTACAATATTCATGATTATCAAAATGCTCTAGAACTTGCTTTGCCCCCATTGAGCGTAAGTATCTTTAAACACCAATCAAAAAAATAAAAAGGCTCATTTAACTTAGTGTTTCATATAAATGTTCATATAACGCTTTTGCTCTGCATTACATTGTAAGATTTTTAAGTTGGATTTTAATTTTTTTAAAAAATATCGAATTTAAAAATGGGTCAAGATTTACCACTACTACTTTCTGCCGCATTAGGTAAAAAAGTAAATAGGCCTCCAGTATGGATGATGCGGCAAGCAGGAAGATATATGAAAATCTATAGAGATTTAAGGGAGCGTTACCCAAGCTTTAGAGAGAGGTCTGAAAATCCGGAACTATCATATGAGATTTCAATGCAGCCTTTTCATGCTTTCAAACCGGATGGTGTGATCCTTTTTTCAGATATTCTCACACCTCTTCCAGGAATGGGCATAAATTTTGAAATAATAGAAAGTAAAGGTCCAATTATTGAGGACCCAATAAGAACTCTTAACCAGGTAGAAAATTTAAAAGAATTAAATCCAAGTGAGAGTTTAAGTTTTGTTGGGCAAGTTCTTACTTCACTAAAAAAAGATGTGAATAATGAGGCAACAGTTTTAGGTTTTGTTGGCGCACCTTGGACTCTTGCTGCATATGTAGTTGAAGGTAAAAGCAGTAAAAATTATTCTTTAATAAAATCAATGGCTTTTAATGAATCAGATTTACTTCATAAACTTCTTGATCATTTTGCAAAATCAATTGGTGAATATCTTAAATATCAAATAAAATCTGGAGCGCAAGTAGTACAAATTTTTGATTCATGGGCAGGCCAACTAAGCCCACAAGATTACGATATCTTTGCTGGGCCTTATCAAAAAAAAGTTGTTGAAATTGTAAAAACGGAATACCCTGAAACACCAATAATTCTTTACATTTCAGGAAGTGCTGGTGTGCTAGAAAGAATGGCAAAAACTGGAGTAGATATAATCTCATTAGACTGGACAGTAGATATTGAAGAAGCTTGTAAAAGAATCCCTAGGGGAATTGGAATTCAAGGTAATGTCGACCCAGGTATTTTATTCGGAAACAAAGAATCAATAAAAGAAAGAATAGATAATACTTTCAATAAAATTAAAGACAGGAAATATATTCTTAATTTGGGTCATGGGATTCTACCTGGGACTCCAGAAGAAAATGCTCAAACATTTTTTGAGCATGGGAAAAAACTCACTTACTAGTCAAAGCCTTGGCATATAAAAACTTATTAATCACAGGCGCTAATGGATGTGTTGGCCAATATTTAGTTGATTGGTTTTTAAAAAATACAAAATTCAGGCTTTATCTCATGGTAAGAGACAAAAATAAGTTGCCAATTTCTGTTCAAGAAAATAAAAAAGTCAAGTTAATGGTTTGCGATATCAGGGAATCAAATAGATATAAAAAAGAAATTAGTCAAATTAATTACCTAATACATACTGCTACAGCTTGGGGAGATCCAAGAAGAACATATGAAGTAAATATTAAAGCTTTTGAAGAATTACTTGAAATGCTTGATATTGAAAAGTTAGAAAAGATTATTTATTTTTCAACAGCTAGTATTCTTGATACCCAAACAGAATTAATGAGGGAATCATTGATTTATGGTACCGAATACATTCAAACAAAGTATGAATGTTTCCAGAGACTTAGAGAAAGCTCATTTGCAGAAAAAACGTTCGCTGTTTTCCCTACCTTGGTTTTTGGAGGAAATCTTGGAAAAAAAAGTAAATATCCTGTGAGTTATTTAACTAGTGGATTGAAAGAAATTGGGAAATGGCTTTGGTTAGCAAGATTTTTAAAACTAGATGCTAAATTTCATTTTATACACGCAAATGATATCGCCCAGATTTGCGGCTTTCTAATTAAAAATCATAAAGAAGAGCATTACAAAGGCTTTAGAAAATTTGTGCTAGGTCAGAAATTCATTTCAATTGATGATGCCATAATTACACTTTTAAAAAGACATAATATGAGGAGATTTTTTGCAATACCGCTCACAAAAAAAATTCTAAAAATATTATTAAGAATTCTCCCCATCCAAACTACTCCCTGGGATAGCTTCAGTATCAAAAAATATGACTTTAATCATGTCCTCATCACTAATCCTGAGACTTTCAAACTTAAAAGTTATGCCAAGTCACTGAATGATATTTTAAGGGTATCAAAGTTACCAAGCTGTAATAACAATTAAAATTCTCGCAGTTAGGTTACCTAAGCCTTGTAATATATATAAATAAGCAAATTTTAATTATGTTACGTTCATTCTTTGTAGGGTTATTTGCAATAGTTTTAACTCTAGGACTAGGTATTTCGTCAGTTTCAGCTAAGACTGTTGAAGTAAAACTCGGAACGGATGCTGGAATGCTTGCATTTGAACCAAGTACAGTAACCATTAGTGCTGGTGATACAGTTAAATTCGTCAATAATAAACTTGCCCCTCACAATGCTGTTTTTGATGGGCATGAGGAATTAAGTCATGCAGACTTAGCTTTTGCTCCAGGAGAGTCTTGGGAAGAAACATTTGATACCGTTGGAACTTTTGATTACTATTGCGAGCCACACAGAGGCGCTGGGATGGTAGGTAAAGTTATTGTTGAATAAATCTTTTAAATATCTAAACACTCTTTTTAATTAAAATTACAGTCATAGCTAAATCTTGATTAATGAAAATAGTTCCAAGCGAATTTTCAAATTCAGCTTGGAACTGTTTTATTCTTGCCAAAGAAATTGCTTATAAAAATCATCAACAAAATGTAGACTCTGATAATTTATTATTAGCTTTTATAAAAGAGGACAACTTTACAAAAAAGATCTTAAAAAAAAATAATGTTAATTTAAAAGACCTTGAAAGGGAAATAAGTTCTTCATTAAATGCGAAGGCAAAAATGAAAAATAAACAAGCTAATTTATTTATTGGTGATACTCTTCACAAAATATTTTTGAGGGCGAATGATATTAAAAATACTTTAAATGATGTAGTGATATCAACAGAACACTTAATTTACGGTTTCACTTATGATGATAAATATGGATTTCACATTTTAAATCAAAAAGGTATTCCAGAATTTCTTGATATCATAAAGAAAATGAAGTCAGATCCGGCAGTAAAAACTGAATTTAATAGTTCTAATGAGTCTTTGGAAAAATATGGTATTGATCTAACTCAATCTGCACGAGATAGGATTTTAGACCCAGTTATTGGTAGGGATGAAGAGATTAGAAGAACAATTCAAATATTGAGTAGAAGAACAAAAAACAATCCAGTTCTTATTGGAGAACCTGGGGTTGGTAAAACTGCCATTGTAGAAGGGTTAGCTCAAAGAATTATTAATGGCGATGTACCTTCTGCGCTACAAGATAGGAAACTAATTTCATTAGATATGGGTTCGCTTATAGCTGGAGCAAAATATCGTGGAGAATTTGAAGAAAGAATAAAAAATGTTCTAAAGAAA
Organism: Prochlorococcus sp. AG-459-D04; assembly: GCA_003212035.1. GTDB lineage: Bacteria > Cyanobacteriota > Cyanobacteriia > PCC-6307 > Cyanobiaceae > Prochlorococcus_A. The sequence continues at coordinate 35,594 of QCRA01000003.1, read as the reverse complement.
GTAAAAGAATCAGATGGTAAGATTATCCTTTTTATTGATGAAATTCATACGGTAGTTGGTGCAGGCGCTAGTGGAGGTTCTTTAGATGCAAGCAACCTATTAAAACCAATGCTTGCAAGAGGAGAACTTAGATGTATTGGTGCTACAACTATTAATGAACATAAACAAAATATAGAAAAAGATCCTGCTTTAGAACGAAGATTTCAAAAAATAAAAGTTGATGCTCCTTCAATTGATGATACTGTATCAATTTTAAGAGGATTGAGAGAAAGATATGAAGTACATCATAGTGTGAGAATTTCTGATAATGCTTTAGTTGCTGCTGCAACCCTTAGCGAAAGATATATTAACGATAGATTTCTTCCTGACAAAGCAATAGATCTAATCGATGAAGCAGCCTCAAGATTAAATATAGTCATAACTTCCAAACCTGAAGAAATTGATGAAATCGATCGAAAAGTTCTACAGTTTGAGATGGAAAAATTATCTTTAAAAAGAGAAACAGATGATTTTTCTATAGAAAGATTAAAAAAAATTAATAATGAACTTATATCCCTTAAAGATAAACAGGCAGAATTAGGCGCTCAATGGAAAAAAGAAAAAGATGAAATTGGTGAGATTAGCACCATAAAAGAAGAAATTGAATCTGTTCAATTACAAATAGATCAAGCCAAAAGGAGTTTTGACCTCAACAAAGCCGCAGAATTAGAATTTGGAACTTTAAATTCTTTGCAAAAAAAATTGAAAGAAAAAAGTGATTCCCTAGTGAATTCTCAAAAAAATGAAGATACAAGTCTTTTAAGACAAGAGGTAACTTTTGATGATATTGCAGAAGTTGTCTCAAAGTGGACCTCAATTCCAGTACAGAAGTTAAACCAGTCAGAAAAAGATAAACTTTTGAGCCTCGAGTCAATCCTTAAAGAAAAAATTATTGGTCAAGATAGTGCATGTAGGGCTGTGGCAGATTCTATTAAGAGATCAAGGACTGGTCTAAATGATCCAAGCAAGCCATTAGCCAGTTTCCTCTTTTTAGGTCCAACTGGTGTTGGGAAAACAGAGCTAAGTAAAGTAACAGCCAAAATTATATTCGATTCAAATTCTTCAATTACAAGACTGGATATGTCTGAATATATGGAAAAGCATTCAGTAAGCAAAATTATAGGTGCGCCTCCTGGATATTTAGGTTTCGAATCAGGAGGTCAACTAACTGAAGCTGTACGCAAAAATCCTTATTCATTGATACTTCTTGATGAAATAGAGAAAGCTCACAAAGATATTTTAGATATTCTCTTACAGGTTCTTGACGATGGAATTATTACAGATGGTCAAGGTCGTACAATCAATTTTAAAAATTCAATAATTGTTCTCACAAGTAATTTAGGAAGTCAATCAATAAATGATTTATCAGTTAGAAAAGAAGATACAAATGAAATTAAAAAAGTTGTAGATAATGAAATTAAAAAATTTTTCAAGCCTGAGTTTTTAAATCGACTTGATGAAATAGTTATCTTTAATAATTTAGAATTAAATGATATAAAAGAAATTGCAAAAATCCAGCTTCAACATTTAGAAAAAAGACTTAACAAAAAAAACTTAAACTTCAAAATTACAGATGAGGCAATTAACCAACTTGTCGAAAATAGTTTCGATCATGCCTATGGTGCAAGGCCTTTAAAAAGAATTATTCAAAAACAAATTGAGACAAAAATTTCAAATAATATATTAAATAATCATTACCTTAATAAAGACGAGATTAATATTTATCTGGTTAATGGGGAGATAATTGTTGATTAAAGATCAAAATTAAAGAATCCTAGATGACTTGAAATTTAACAACGTTAACCTAAGGTTTGAACCAATCAGGAATTTTCTCATAACTTGCTTTATTCGATTTATTTTCTTTTGATTCTGTTTTCCAACAACATGTTCTGCCCTTATCCTTGTCCTTCAAGTATTCATTAGCCCATCTCCAAATTAATTCAGAAGTGGACTCCATTCCCACATTATCCATAATTCTCAGATCTAAAGCATCTAAGTCATGCAATTTTTCCCAGTAATTCAACAAAGGGTCATCTTTATTTATTAAAAAAGTATGGTCAAATTGCTCCTTTAGTCTATTTTCCAAAGGCTTTAGACTTGAAAAATCTACAACAAAACCATTTAAGTCTAATTTCTTTGCTGTAAACCAAAAGGTGAATGATCTTGAATATCCATGCACAAATCTGCAGTGGCCTTCATGGCGCCATTGCCTATGTGAACATGGGAAATCTTCGTAACTTTTGCTGCATGAAAATTTCAGAGAATGAATATACATCAATTGACTGTTAGTATAATTTTTAATAAAACACATTGAGTAGGATTTAACATAACGAAAATAATGACTTATTCAACTAATTTTTCGATAGAAGATCTACGCTTTGATAATTATGGATTAATCCCTGCAATAGCACAAGATTGGCTTGACGGATCAATTCTGATGCTTGCTTGGATGAATAAAGAATCATTAACAATGACTCTCGAGACAAAAAACGTTCATTATTGGAGTAGATCAAGATCCGAAATTTGGAGAAAGGGAGCTACAAGTGGAAGTACCCAAATACTCAAGGAGATAAGATTCGACTGCGATAATGATGCACTAATCCTTTTGATTGAACAAAATGGTTCAGGAGCATGTCACACTGGGGAAAAAAGTTGTTTTTTCAACGAAATCCAAATTAATCAAAGTGATAAAAAAGAGAAAAAAACAACTCCCTTTTCAAATATTTGCTCTGAATTATTCAATACAATTTACGAAAGATCAAGAATTCCATCAGAAAAAAGTTACACAAATCATTTATTAACAAAAGGTAGTAATACTATTTTAAAAAAAATAGGAGAGGAATCTGCAGAATTTATAATGGCTTGCAAAGATAATGATAAAAATTCAATCTCAAATGAAGCTGCTGATTTAATTTATCATCTCCAAGTAGCCCTTATGTATAAAGGTGTTGAGTGGAGAGATGTACTTGCTGTTCTAGAATCAAGAAAAAAAAATTAAATAATTAAAATTCATAATTTATAATTTTTTTAACCTAAAAATTTTAAAAATAATGATAATTAACTAATTAAAAATTATTAATTAATTATTAATTAATTATTACATGTATGGCTTATTACTGAATTGACTATAAGTTAAATATATTAACAATGAGGTAAATCGTGAGTTCATTAAGCGATTTTCTTGGAGAAATAGGACGTCATCAACTTTTGACTCCCGAAAGAGAACTCACTATGGGCAGAAAGGTCCAAGAAATGGTTGTGCTTGTTAATAGATGTCAAGAGGCAGGAGGAAAAGGTCCTGCTTGTGAATATTCAGAAGCTGAAAGAAAAAAGATCAAAATTGGTGAAAAAGCTAAAAATGAGATGATAACAGCCAACCTAAGACTAGTTGTCAACCTTGCTAAAAGATACCAGGGGAAAGGATTAGAATTACTAGACTTAATTCAAGAGGGGACATTAGGTCTTACAAGAGCAGTAGAAAAATATGATCCGTCTAGAGGACATAGATTTTCAACCTATGCTTATTGGTGGATCAGGCAAGGTTTAAATAGAGCATTATCAACTCAAAGCAGAACCATAAGGATACCTGTAAATATTAATGAAAAACTCACAAAATTAAGATCAGCAAAATCAAAGCTTATGCAACTTAAAGGTATTCCACCCAGTAGTGATGAGCTAGCTGAAGAAATGAAAATAACCAAAGAGGAGATTGACGAACTCCTTTCTTGTGAATTGAGAAGCATCACTGTTAGTCTCCAAGGTACTGTCAAATCAAAATCAGATCCTTCAGAGTTAGTTGACATCCTCCCGAGTGATCAAGTTGCTCCAATGGAGTTAGCGGAATTAGCCGAAAGGACAGCCTCGGCTTGGAAGTTATTAGATAAAGCAAATTTAACTGAAAAAGAAAGAAAGATAGTAAGCTTAAGATTTGGTTTAGACGGCTCAAATGAATGGAGAACTTTAGCTGAAGTCGCGAGACACATGAGTTGTAGCAGGGAATATTGCAGACAAGTCGTTCAACGTGCTTTAAGGAAACTTAGAAAAGCAGGAATACAGAACGGGCTAGTTGATAGTATTAGCTAAAAATTCCATTAGAAAATCTAAATTTCATAAATAAGGATGAAAGAGAATTACAAAACCAATGAAAAAATTTATGATGCTGAAGTTTTAGAGAGTTCAACATTCGATGAAAATATCATTATCAAAATTCTTATTAAAGCAGGAAGAACAATCGCCAAACCTGCCTTAGAAGTTTTGGAGATGGCTTTAGATCCTTATACTCCAGCACAAGTAAGAGTTTCATTAATGGCTGCTTTAGCCTATTTAATTATGCCATTTGATCTTTTCCCTGACTTTATGCCTTTAGTTGGTTTTAGTGATGATTTTGTGGCTCTCACAGCAGTACTTAGTATATGGAGCAAATATATGACTCCTTCAATAAGAGCAAGAGCAGAGAATAAACTTAATAAGTTATTTCCTTTTTATTGAATGAGTAAATTATCTATACAGGAAGAAAAAGAACTCGTCTCCTTCATCAAAGATTGGTTAAGATCTCATGGATTTACCCAAAAAGACTTAGCACATGAATTAAATATTAAATCGAGCAGAACCTCTGAGATTATTCTCAAAATTAAAGATTTATATAAAAAGGGGGGCATGTTCAATATTGCAAAAAATCTTATAAAGATTGAGCAAAAATGGTTAGACAATATCAAGAATGATAATCGAGAAACAAAACAAATACCACCATATAATCAATTAGATCTTGACTCATTAGTAAACAAGATAACTCAAGATACTTGTGAATAAATATTATCTAAAATATTGTATTTTTGTAGAAAATAATATAACTAATTAAAAACTAATCTTTAAATAAATATCGTTTTAATTCCTAAATATGATAATTAATTAAATTAGTAAAGTAGGAAATTGTTTATTTTCATTTAAATTAATTTTTTTAAATTAAAAATTAATAATTACTAAAAATATTTTCATAAATTATATTTAAAATGCTTGAATCCAGGGATAAATATCATAATTAATCCATATACCTTTTTCCCAATATATATCCTCTTCAATAAGATCTTTCAACTCACTTTCATCATTAGCATTAAAAATTCCAAACAAATATTTAGTACATTTTGTTGGCCCTAATGTAACTAGAATATCACGATCTTTTAAGTTTTTAAGTCTATTAAGATGTTGTTCACGAAACGGTTCTCTTTTAATAATTGCATCTTCACAGTACTCTCCAAAAACCACAAACTTTTCCATTTTTAAAGACAAATATATAGAATAAATACATAATAAATAATTGCAAGTATTACACACAAATTGCTATGTTATTTAATACAACTTTCTTTTAATTAATTATGCTAACTGGTAGCGATCTCCTTGCAAAAGTTAAAGAACTTGGTGATGTTAGCAAATCTGACCTAGTTCGCGCCTGTGGATATGTTTCCACTAAGAAAAACGGAGGTGAACGCTTAAACTTTACCGCATTTTATGAAGCACTTTTAGAAGCAAAAGGGGTAAATCTTGGTGATTCTGGAGTTGCAGGTATCGGGAAAGGTGGAAGAAAACTTAGTTATATAGCTACAGTTCAAGGCAACGGAAATCTTTTGATTGGAAAAGCGTATACAGCACTTCTTGATTTAAAAGCAGGCGATGAGTTCGAAATTAAACTAGGAAAAAAACAAATAAGATTATTACCTACAGAGGAATCTTAAAGACAAGAAAAATAAATTGGATACATTATTTTTAAATAATTGTCTAATAATAATTTTTTAATAAAAAATAATTTTTGTATTTATTTTTTTTGATCAGCAGCTAAACGCATTTCTTTACAAAATTCACCCACATGATAGACAACATCTTTTTCACTTGAACTAGAAATTCGTTTTACAAACGCACTCCCAATAATTACTCCATCTGCTCCCCACTCATGAACTTTATTAACATGTTCAGGGGTGGATATCCCAAAACCTACAGCAATTGGGTTGCTATTTACATCTTTCAATTTAGCAATAAGATTTTCTACTCTATTTTCCATCTTGTTTCTCTCACCAGTAACGCCTGTAACACTTACTAAATAAGTAAAGCCTTTTGTATGATTTGATATTTGTTTCATTCTTTCAAAAGGAGTAGTAGGAGCTACCAATAAAATCAAGTCCATAGAATGGCTACTAACTGTTTTAGAAAATTTATAAGCTTCCTCTAAAGGGAGATCAGGAACTATTAGTCCAGAAACTCCAGCATTAGATGCCATCTCACAAAACTTTTCAAATCCGAAACATATTAATGGATTCAAATAAGAAAAAAGGATGATGGGAATATTTAATTTACTTTTTAAAGACTCTAAAAGTTTAATCACTTTTCTTAGGCTAGTACCTGACTTTAAGGCGCGAGAGGCCGCCACTTGAATGACAGGTCCGTCTGCAAGTGGATCACTGTAAGGGATCCCTAATTCAATAAGGTCAGCTCCATTTTCTTGCAACTTTAATAAGATCTTAGACGTTATTTCAATATTGGGATCCCCAGCCATTATGAAAGGCATTAAAGCTAATTTTTTATTATTTTTTAACTCACAAAACTTTTTATCTACCTTAGATAAAGATTCATTTTTAATAATTTGCATTTTGTTACCCTTCATGATTTTTGGATTCTTTCAATGAAAAATTTATGGATTTTTCTCTAAATCTTCCATTAGTTTTTGCTGCTCTTCCTTCGACAATGCATTGAATTTGGTTTCTAGTTTATCATTAACAACTTTTTCATACTTTTTTCTATAACGCTTCCTTTGTTCCATGAAAGTCATTTTTCCATTCACAACTCTATAAACATAAGATGTTACCCAAGTAATAACAATAAGAATCAAGATGCAACTCGAGAGAGTAGTAGCTGTAAAATTGTCGATACCAATTTGCGGTGCAAATTTATAACTAATTAATCCTATAAATGAAGTAAATAAACCTATTTGTATAACTTTACCTTTAGTCAATTATTTAACCTTTACCACTTCCTTTTAGTCTGAGATTTAAAAATGGAGAAAACAAAATTAAACCTGGAAAGAAAAGAAATACTAGGCCATAAATTCCTAATCTTTCAAATTTGCCCATTATATTCCATCTATTATTCATCCAGTAGAATAGTAATAATGGGACAACCAATAAATAGGTAGAAATAATTCCAATATAAGCAATTAAAGTAGCGAATGAATTATCGAAAAAACTTTCCATTTTTGATTTATGGTTCTTTAGTTAAAACATAACAACTATTGGAAGTTATCGTCAGGACTAAAAATAAATAATTAAATAATGGGAGTGGGGGGACTTGAACCCCCACGAGCTAAATCGCTCGACGGATTTTAAGTCCGGCGCGTCTACCAATTCCGCCACACTCCCAAAAGGAATTTGCGCTTTTTTATCGTAGCCGAAAGCAACCCATTTAACCAAGAAAAATTGGAATATTTACACTTTTAATTGTCAGATAAAATCTAATTTTTTAATTTACTATCCCTTCTACTTGCCATTGTAAAATTTCACCTGCATGAAATGGTTTTATTTGTCCTACAATATTTTTCTCTTCGACAACATCAATGAATTCTTTAATTTTATTAGGTCTGGATAGTAATTTTAATTTTTCTTTATTTGGGGAAACATTATAAAAATTTGGTCCATTTAAACTTGCAAACTTTTCAAAATTATCTAGAGCATCTTCTTCTTCGAATACTGTTAAATAGCTTTCTATCGCTACTGGCGAATTAAAAATGCCCGCGCATCCACAAAAAGCCTTCCACTTCCTAAGGTGTGGAGCAGAGTCAGTTCCCAAGAAAAAACATTCTTTTCCACTTGTTGCAGCTCTCCTTAAAGCAAGTCTATTATTTTCCCTCTTAGCGACTGGTAAGCAGTAAAAATCACTATTTAGTCCTCCAAAAAACATTGCATTTCTATTTATATGCAAATGATGCGGAGTGATAGTAGCTCCAATATTATTTTCTTGAACAAAATCAACTGCATAAGAAGTGGTTATATGTTCTAAAACGATTTTTAATTTTGGAAATCTTTTAGTTATTTGAGAAAGTTCTCTATCTATAAAAACTTCTTCTCTATCGAATACATCCACTTCAGAATCAGTCACTTCCCCGTGGATTAAAAGAGGCATTCCATTTTCTTGCATTGATTCGAAAATCTTATAAAGATTTTCTATTTTCTTTACTCCATGACTGGAATTAGTTGTCGCATTAGCAGGATATAATTTTGCTGCGAAAAAGATATTATTTTTAAAACCATTTATTAGTTCTGCTTTATCAGTCTCATCTGTAAGATACATTGTCATTAGTGGTTCAAACTTAGAACTTTCTGGTAAGGCTTCAACAATAGATTTTTTGTAAGAGATAGCACTTTCAATAGATGTAATAGGAGTTTTAGTATTTGGCATAACGATAGCTCTTCCAAAAAATTCGGAAGTAAAACGAATGATATTTTTTAATACAAGACCCTCTCTTAAATGTATATGCCAATCATCAGGTTTTATTATGGTTAAAGTCTTCAAAATTTTTTCTATTTAGTCAATTTTAACAGCAAATTAAAATTGACAATAATTTGTAGATATTCGAGGATAGTTATTAACTTATTATGAAAATTTTTATTTTCTAAATGAAATCCTAAATATGAATGATTTTTTATTTCCAATTATAGAAATAGTTTTAGGAGTAGTTTTACTTTTTGCTGGAGGAGAGTTTTTTATTCAAGGAGCCATATTTTTATCTTTAATTTTAGGAATACCTCAAATAGTAATTGGATTAACAGTTGTTTCTCTTGGAACAAGCTCTCCTGAGTTGTTGGTAAGTTTAAGTTCAATATTAAAAGGCAGTGATTCGCTTGCAGCAAGCAATGTAATTGGAAGCAATATTTTCAATGTTCTCGTTGTATTGGGAATAAGCTCATTGATCACACCTCTTAAGGTAAAAAGCAGAATAGTCAGAAGAGATGTGCCTCTATTAATGGCTATCTCTTGTGCGGTTTGGGCCATGTCATCAACAGGCTTATTAACATTACAAGCAGGGATCTTTCTAATATTTTGTTTAATCCTAAATACAATATGGGAAATTAATACCATCAATGAGAAAGAAGCTGAGACAAAGGCTGCTGAACCAGAGATAGAAGAATCTGAAGGTAATTATAAAGGCAAGTTTAATATTTTAATAAAGTTAATATTGGGAATATTTCTTTTAAGCTTTGGTTCGAATATTTTAGTAAATGGTTCTCAAACGCTTGCTACTCTTTTGGGTGTTAATGAAACTGTTATTGGTTTAACTATCGTCGCCACTGGAACATCCTTACCAGAATTAGTAACTTCAATAATTGCTGCATTTAAAGGCAAAACAGATCTTGCGATTGGAAATGTAATAGGAAGTAATTTACTCAATCAACTGCTAATCCTTGGAAGTTGCAGTATTTTTTCAGGATTTAAAGGATTAGTAATTGAACAAAGTCTTATAAAAGTTGACTTGCCTTTTATGGTTTTAACTACCTTTGCATGTTTACCGATTTTCTGGAGCAAAGGTAAAATCACCAGAATTGAAGGATTCATTTTGATTAATCTTTATATTTTTTATATTCTCGATAAGATACTCTTTTTGAATGAATTTAATTATCTATCTGAATTAAGGATAGGATTATTTATTTACTTTTCACTACTTATAGTGATTCTATTTACTCAAGAAAGGTTAAATTTTTCTAATTCATAATTTTAGCCATACATAGTCACAAATTCTTCTGAAATAGTCGGGTGTAAAGCCATAGTAATATCAAAGTCTTTTTTTGTTATCCCGGCATTTAGTGAAATTGATACCATTTGAATAATCTCAGATGATGTTTCTCCAATCATATGACATCCCAGGACTTTGTCAGTTAGCTTATGAACTACAATCTTCAACATACATTTTGATTTATTCTCTTTAAAAGTATTAGACATAGGGGTAAATTTACATTTGAAAATTTTTATATTTTTTTCAGAGTAAATCTCTTTAGCTTTTTTCTCACTTAAGCCAACTGTTGAAATTTCTGGAATAGTGAAAACAGCCTTAGGGATATTTTCATAATTTACTTTTCTTTTTTGATCATTAAAAAAATTATCCGAAAAAACTCTCCCTTGTTCTATTGCTACTGGAGTTAAGTTTGGTTTATTTATGATATCGCCAACTGCAAAAATATTTGCGTTGCTTGTTTGATTAAGTTCATCAACATCTAAATATTTGCCATCCATCTTTAGATTTAAAAAATCTAAATTTAAATGCAAAAGATTTGGTTCTCTTCCTGTAGCGATAAGGATGTTATTAGTTAGGATTTTAACCCCCGAGTCTAGTGTAGATTCCAAATTTCCATTTACTCTGTTGATAGACTTTAATTGAGTATTAGAGATTATGTTGATTTCAGTAAAAGTAGGTGATTCCTCTAGGCATGAAGAAAGATCCTCATCAAAACCATTGAGTAAATTTTGACTTCTAATTAATTGAGTTACTTCAGTTCCTAAATTCCTGAAAATAGAAGCAAATTCACAAGCAATATATCCTCCTCCTACAATTAATATTGATTTAGGAAACTTTTCTAATTCAAAAATATCATCACTCGTCCATGCCAAATCTACCCCAGGAATATTTAATTTCTTTGGTTTACCTCCAACTGAAATAAGAATTTTTTTTGAACTTATTTTATTTTTAATTTTATTAGTTTTTGGACAAATAATTTCTATTTCATTTTGAGTAGTAAATCTTCCTAAGCCCTCAAAAACAGTTACATTCAATTTTTTTAAAGAATTTCTATGTAAATTGCTTAATCTATAAACCTCCTCTCTAACATTCTTCAATAAAATATGTGATTCAAAATTAATACCTTTATTTTTTAATCCATACCCTTCAGAAGAATCCATATTTTTTTTACTTTTAGCTGCATAAACCATCAATTTCTTAGGAACACATCCTCTTATCACACAAGTTCCTCCTATTTGATTTACTTCTATGATTGCGACTTTTGCTCCATAACTAGCCGCACGTTTAGCCGCCGCGAGTCCTCCAGATCCAGCGCCAACAACAATCAAATCAAATTCAAATTCCAAGACTTTTTTTAATCAATTATTATAACGTTAGTTTATAGCTTAAATTCAAATAATGAATGGGATTTTGACATGGGATGACTTAAATAAATTTGAAGTCGAAGATCTTGACAGAGTACATGGTTTAAATAATTCCTACGCAAATTTAAGATTATTTGGGCATAGTAAAAATGATGTGTCAGTTACCCTCTATAGGGATAGGCATTCTTGGTGTCCTTACTGTCAGAAGATATGGTTATGGCTTGAATTTATGAAAATTCCATATAGAGTCAAAAAAATAAATATGTTTTGCTACGGTCAAAAAGAAAGTTGGTTCCTCAAAAAAGTCAGATCTGGGAAATTACCTGCAATTGAATTTAAAGGGCAAGTTATAACTGAAAGTGACGATATAATAACTTTTTTAGAAAATGAATTTGGAGCACTTGGCTCTTCTATAACATCTAGTCACCTTATTAAAATTAGAGAATTAGAAAGAGAAATTTTCAGATCCTGGTGTAATTGGCTCTGCCGAGAAAGCTTTAATTTTATAGATAACTCTTTTAGAAAAAAAAAATTTAAAGAATCCATTTCTAAACTCGATGAAATCTTAAGTAGATCAAAATCAGGGTTTATTGATCCATCAGTATCTAATACGGGTGATATAAAACCTGGTGTTGGAGATATAATTTTTATTCCCTATATGGAGAGAATGAATGCTTCATTAGTTTATTATAAAGGGTTTAATTTAAGATCTAGTTACCTTCATGTAGATAACTGGCTTACACTTTTTGAAGGGACAAGTGCTTATAGAGGCACTCAAGGAGATTTTCATACTCATTCTCATGATTTACCCCCACAAATGGGAGGATGTTATAAAGAAAGCAATGAACAACAGATTACTTTCTCTAAGCTAATAGATACTGGGGAGGGTCTAGGTAATTATGAATTAAATAAAAATTATGAGTCAAAATATTTCGCAAAAATTGCTCTTAAAAGAGTAATTAAACATAAAGACAATTTATTAAAAGTAAACCCATACAATAAAGAATCCTTTGACGAATCATTAAGATCAGCTTTAACCCATATGATTACAGGTGAAGTATTAATCCCTAAAAAACTTTCAGGAAACTCTTTAAGATACTTAAAGAATAGAATTTCAGTTCCAAGAGATATGCCAATTATTTCAGCGAGATTATTAAGGCAATCATTATATAAAATTGAATCGCTCAGTGATATCAATGAAATAGATAAGATACCTTTAAGGCATAGATATGATCAAGATCCAATAAATTTCATTTCAAGTTAATAGTAGAACTATAAATTTTTTCTTGAATCTATTTGAAGTAAATCTCTTATTTTTTGAACTTGACTTGCAATATTTGGATCAATAGATAATTTTTTTTCAACCTGTTCAATAGCATACATAACTGTTGTATGGTCCTTGCCCCCAAACTCATCTCCAATTCTTGGTAGGCTTAGATCCGTCCCATGTCTCATAAGATACATACCTATTTGTCTAGCTTGACTTACTGGTTTTCTCCTACTTGTACTGATCAATTCATCAGTAGAAACCTTAAAGAAATCTGAAACTTTATTAATAACTTGTTTGGGAGTAACAACTACTCCAACGCTATTCGGATCTAGCATTGGAGCAATTGATTGAACTGTCATTGGCAAGCCTGTTATTGATGCAAATGCAACAGCTCTAGTAAATGCTCCTTCCAATTCTCGAATATTTGAAGTGAATCTTCCTGCTATAAATTGAATTAAATCTCTTGGAAGACTCATTCTCTCTTGTTCTGCCTTTTTTTGAAGAATGGCTGTCCTCGTTTCAAGGTCAGGTGGTTGAATATCTGCAGTCATACCCATTGAGAACCTAGAAATTAATCTCTCTTGAATTCCCGACAATTGATTTGGTGGTCTATCGCTTGCAATAACTATTTGACTTCCTGATTCGTGAAGAGCGTTAAAAGTATGAAAGAATTCTTCCTGTGTATACTCTTTGCCTTCTAAGAACTGAATATCGTCTATTAAAATCAAATCTACATTTCTATATTTATCTCGAATAGCTGTCATTCCATCTCTTCGAATACCACTAATAACATCATTAGTAAATGTCTCTGTAGATACATATTTAACTTTTGCTTCTGGATCTATTTCTACTCGATAATGACCTATTGCTTGCATTAAATGAGTCTTACCAAGACCTACTCCTCCACAAATAAATAGTGGATTGAATTCTCTCCCAGGAGATTCGGCAACGGCTAAAGCTGCGGCATGAGCCAACCTACTATTTGGACCTACAACAAATCTTTTAAATACGTAGCGTAAATTTAAACCATTAGGATTTTTGAATTGATTTTTTGAGGAATTATTTGGGTTATTACTAGAAAAAGATCTTGTTTGATGATGAACATTCTGTTCGTTAGATTTATCTTCATTTGTTAAATCGCTGCTGCTATTCGTTTCAGATTTAAAAATAACTTTTACATCATGACCGCAGATTTCCTTTGCAGCTTTTTCAATAGTTTCACAATAATTCTTTCTTAACCAATCACTAGAAAATGTATTTGGAGCGATTAAGGTTAATAAGCCATTTTCAAAACAATTAAATTTAGCAGGCCTTATCCATGTCTCAAATGAAGGCTTACTTAAAGTTTTTTGGAGTAATTGTTGAACTTCCGCCCAAATAGGATTAGTTGCTTGCAAAGTTTTATTCTCTAGATTATTAATCTAGTTGGAATTTAATAATTGGCCATTATCAAATCACAAGATCACGATAAATTTAAAATTATTTAACAAAGCAGCGACTAAATTTATATGGATAAATTTTTAATAGGCATATAATTATTTTATATCTCACTAAAGTATTGGATAAAGCATTACTTATTATCATGGCGAAATGGCATGGTTTTGGAAGATGCAAAACAAGATTATCAAAAGATATAGGTAAAAGTAATTCGGCGAAAGTACAAAGTGTTATGACCAAACACACAATTTCAGTCGCAAAATTTCTCCAAGAAAATAACCTTATTGATATTTCTTTTGCCATAAATGGTTTGGGGGTAAGAAATTGTAGAAAATGGTCTAGAGAATTAGGCATCAAAAAATTTAATTTGCAGGGGAAAGGCTGCTTGGGAGAAAAAATGAAAAGGCAAATAATTAAAAATAAAAAATTTTGTGCTAGACATAAGATCAAAAATATTATTTTTATTGGTACTGACCTTCCAGATTTATGCCATCAAGATTTATTGAATACTCTAGAGGAGCTTCAACAAAATGATCTGATTTTAGGACCATCTAATGATGGAGGATATTGGCTTATTGGTTTATCAGAAAAAATCATATCAACGAATCTATATTTACCTTTTATCAACATTAAATGGGGTACAGAAAATGTTCTTCAAAATACAATTGATAATTTTGCTTCTATAAAATTGAAATATAAGTTTTTAGATAAAAAGATAGATATAGATACAATATTTGATATCGAAAATAGAAAGTAATCAACTTGTCAAAAATCTCAATTATCATTCCAACTATTAATGAAGCTAATAATTTGCCATTATTGCTTTCAGACTTGTTATGTATTCAGAGAGAGTGTGAAATCATAATTGTTGATTGTGGAAGTGAAGATAAAACTATTGAAATAGCAAATATTTATGGAGCGAAAGTATTTATATCCAAAGAAAGTAATAGAGGTTTGCAATTAGATATTGGTGCTAAGAATTCAAAAGGAGACTGGCTCATATTTTTGCATGCGGATACAAGATTAAATCATGATTGGTTTAGAAAAATAAATTCAGTTTTAAAAGGAAGCAATAATGATATTTACTATTTTAAGTTTAAAATTAATAGTAAAAAGATAATTTTTAGAGTATTAGAGATTTTTGTAAATTTTAGAAGTAAATATTTCAAACAACCTTATGGTGATCAAGGTTTAATAATTCATCGAACTACTTATTTTAAGAATAATGGTTTTAGCAAGATACCTTTAATGGAAGATGTAGATTTTTTAAGGAGATTAAAAAATAAAAAAGATTTAAAACAATTAAATGTACCAATTTTTATTAGTTCAAGAAAATGGGAAAGAACTAATATTTTTCTCCAAGCAATTAAGAACTGGCACTTTAGAAGAAGATGGTTAAGAGGCGAATCGTTAAAATCAATATATTCTGACTATTACAAAAATTGATTAATTTGCATACCAAAAAGCACACTTAGAACCTTTTGGTTCTAATATCCAACCTTGTCTTTTGTAAAATGAAACCACTTCAGCATCAGCAAAAAGGGTTACTTTAGAAATTCCAATATTTTTTAATTCTTTAAGGATATATTTCATTAACTCTTTTCCCAATCCAAGTCCTTGATAGACAGGATTAATCGCTACATCCCAAACTGTTGCTTCTAGAATGCCATCGCCAGTGCATCTTGCAAATCCTACAAGTCTGGGAAATTTATCATCATGACGCCATAACCCCACCACCAAAATACTAAAATCTAAAGCTCTTTTCACTCTCCTTAAAGGTCTTCTGCTCCAGCCAACAGTTTGCAAAAGTTGATCAAGTTCTATTAGATCTAAATCTTTATTTTTACTGCATACAAATATTTCTTCTTTATTTTTTTGAGTAAACTCATAAGAATTTAATCCATAGAGATCTATCAGCTCATCCCTTGATATGCTGTTTGATTTTTTTATTAACGATCCTTGGTTTCTAAAAATCATTAAAAATTTGCTAATCCTTTTTGTTGAAGTTCGGAGAGCTGAAAATATAAACCCTTTTTCAGTCTCAATTCACTATGTGTTCCCTCTTCAACTAATGATCCGCCTTTTAAGACTAAAATTTTATCAGAACTTTCAATAGTTGCTAATCTATGAGCTATTACTAATGCTGTTCTTTTTGACAGGATTCTTTCAAGATCTCTCTGCAAAGTAGCCTCTGTAGAGGGATCCATAAACGCTGTTGCTTCATCCATTATTAAAACAACAGGATTTCGAATCGCTACTCTAGCTACAGAAAGAAGTTGTCTTTCTCCAGAAGAGAGATTCCCCCCTCTTTCTCTAAGTAAAGTGTTCAAACCTTCTGGTAATTTTTTCAACAAAGTATCTAACCCTAATTCGTTACAAAGATTTTCTAATTCAAGATTGTCTACATTAGAATTTAGTTTCAAATTTTCTGCGACATTTCCACTAAATATAAAAGTATCTTGCAAAACTACTCCCAACATATCTCTAAGAGTTGCAATAGGAATATCTTTTATATCTATATCATCGATTAAAATTTGGCCTGATTGAGGTTCATACAATCTACATAATAGTCTTATTATGGTGGTCTTACCTGAACCAGTTGGTCCTACAAAAGCTACATGCTCTCCAGGATTGATCATGAAAGATAAATTCTTTATGATATGTTCTCCTTCGTTATAGAAAAAATTTACGTTCTTAAACTCAATTTTGCCCTTAAATTTCTTATTTACATTTTTTGCATTTTCTAAAAAATGCTTTGCGGAAATTGAGTCCTTAATCTGTATTTCTTCATCCAATAATTCATTTATTCTTTCTACAGCTGTTAAACCTCCTTGTATTTGAGTAAATCTTTCTGCAAGCTGCCTTAAAGGCTCAAAAAGTCTTTGAGAATATAAAATAAAAGTTGTTAATGTTCCTAAACCAATATTTCCAGAAGTAACAAGATATCCTCCAACTGCCAAAACCAAGGAAACTGCAGCAAGAGAAATCCATTCTATAAATGCCGAAATACTACTGTCATAAAATATTGTTCCATTAACTGCTTTCTTATAAGCAACTCCAGTTTTGGAAAATTTCTTGCTATTGAGAGCCTCTCTTCTAAACATCTGAACGACTTCTAAACCTTGAAGATTCTCTTGAAAATCAGAGTTGAGTTGAGACAATTCTTCCCTAACTTGATAGTTGGCTCTTCTATAACGTTTTTGAAGCCAAATAATGAAATATGAAACTGGGATTTGAGTCAATAGTAATAAAATGGCAAGTCCTCGGTCAATTGACAGCATTGTCAAAGAAATTACTATCAGACTGACGAAGTCTGCAATGACTCCAACTGCCCCACTACCAAAAACCTCGGCTAAAGCATCAACATCATTTGTCAATCTCGTTAATAATTTTCCCACAGGCATTTTATCGTGATACCTAAGAGATAAAGATATTGAATGATCAAAAAGTTCTCTTCTTATTCTTGCTGTCAAACGTTGTCCTACTGCTTGTATATTGTAAGTCTGGTATCCCTGCAGAACTAATCTGAATAATACAGTTATAAATAAAGTTAGGATTATGGCATTTATTGACTGCCCAAAAAAAGTTTTACTTAGCCAAACATCTGTACTTTCGTTTTTAAGAATAGTAATTGCTTGGCCAACTAATAATGGTTGAATAGCTCCAGAGAAAGACACCGGTAGCAAAACTATTAAGATTAGATAGATTGTTTTTTTATCTTTAGTTAAATATTTACCTAACTTTTTAATCCTTCTAAAATCTTTAAAAAACATTTAGCTAATCTTCTTTAATGAATTATTCGATTCTATTGATAAAATAGTATCTCTGAGAAAATTATCATCTAACCGCATAGATAATGGATTTCCAATTAGTCTTGCAGTCGAATAGAAAAGATCATCTATTTTAATTAAACCATTCTCTTTAAGGGTCTTTCCAGTTGCCACCAAATCAACTATTGCCTCTGCCATACCTGTAATAGGACCTAACTCAACTGAACCTGTCAGATGAACTATTTCTACAGGAATATTTAATTCTTCAAAATAAGATCTTGCTGTTTTTATAAATTTACTTGCTACTTTACAATTCGCTGGAAGATCAGTTGGTTTTAAATAATTGCTATTTTTCTTAACCGCCAACGACATATTACAACCACCAAATCCTAAATCTAATAACTTTGCGACTTTTAATTCAGATTCTCGTAAAACGTCATACCCAACAATACCCAAATCAGCCTGGCCATAACTTACATAAACAGGAACATCTCCATTTCTTACTAATAATGCTTTAGCTCGTTTGCAATTTGACTCAAAGGTTAATGATCTATTATCTTCGTCCAACGCGTCAGAGAAATCTAACCCAGCTCTTTTAAAAGTTGAAATTGATTCTTTTAACAGAGCTCCTTTTGGTAAAGCTATAGTAAACATAGATCAATCTCTTCCAAGGATCCTTCATTCTAAGTTAACAATGGCATTAAATAAAGTTCGTAATATAATCGCACTTAGAGTTTTAAGTGATAACATCATATGGTTGTGGGTTAAAGATAAATCCGTTGTAGTTGTAGATCCGTCTGTTCACGAACCAGTTATTAGATATATAGATGAAAACAATCTCCACTTAAAAGCTATTTTGCAAACTCATCATCATTCAGACCATATTGGAGGGACGAACTCCCTTATTGAAAGATGGCCAAATGTAAAGGTAATTGCTTCCTCCAAAGAAAAGAAGCGAATACCTTTTCAAAATGTATCTGTAGAAGATGGAGAAACCTTGAATATTTTAGGTGAAGAAGTAAAAATAATTGAAGTATTAGGTCATACAAGCTCACATATTGCTTTCTTTTTGAATGGGGAAAATCCTGTTCTTTTTATTGGTGATACATTATTTTCTGGAGGCTGTGGAAGAATTTTTGAAGGAACTTATCAACAAATGTATTCTTCACTAGAGAGAATCAAATCTTTACCAAAAAATACTCTCATATATTGTGCTCATGAATATACTAAGGCAAATATGTTATGGGCATTGAATCTCAAGCCCAAAGATCAAGATATAAAAAATAAACTTTCGGAAGTTGAAAAAAAACTTTCTCTTAATGAATTGACAATACCCTTTTTACTTGATGAAGAGATAAAAATAAACCTTTTCTTAAGAGCAAAAAATTTAGAAGAATTTACTTTTTTAAGAGCAAATAAAGATTTATGGGTTTAAATAGATAGGTATCTTCATAAACAAATGTCCCCCAAAATAGTAATTAAAACATCTAATGCTCCAGATCCAGTCGGACCTTATAATCAAGCAATAAAAGCTGGAAATTTTATCTATTGCTCTGGTCAAATTGCTATAGATCCAGAGTTAAATGAAATAACATGTTTAGGTGATATAGAGAAGGAAACTATGCAAGTTTTAAAAAATCTCGCAGCAGTTCTTAAAGCTGGTGGAGCCAAAATAGAGGATGTAATAAAAACAACTATTTACTTAACCGACTTAAGTAATTTTCAAATTGTTAATAAAATATATAGTGATTTTTTTAAAATAGAGAATCCTCCAGCAAGGGCCTGCGTAGAAGTTTCATCTTTACCAAAAGGAGTTTTAATTGAGATAGATTGTGTTGCATTTTTAGATTAATTTCTAATTATTGAGAAATTTGAAATATGAACCAATTGTGCACCATAGTTGTATAGATTAATAGATGACAATTCTTCTTTGATCTATGTCAGCAGCCAAGCTTAATATAGATGAACTAGAAGCAGGTTATCCTTTATTTTGCAAAGCTCTTAGACTATTAATTCTAAAAGGTAACTCAGTTAAAGATATAGAAAAGACAGTGTGTTGGAGTCATCTTGAAACTTTAAATAGATGTCTACCTGGTAGATATAAAGCCCCCACATATTTAATGGCTTTAATAAAAAGAGATATTGCAAAGCCAAATAATTATTAAAAAGAACTAATCTTCTAAGTAAAATTTATCAATGACCTTTGAAAAGTCTTTTTCCTTGTCTGATATTTCTTTGTTATCCAAAAATATTGAAAGACTTACAAAATTCTTACCAAAACTGATATTTGGATAAATATCCTTTTCTTTACATAATTTCTCAATTTCCCCCATGAATTTACTTATTTTTGAGTACTTATCGAATTCAAATCTTTTTTCAATCCTCAAAGGTGATTCTCTTTCATTCCACATTAAATTGCTTATTAAAAACTAATTACACTATACCTTTAACAAAGTTTCTAAATGAATTTTATTTTGAAGTGCTTAATCAGTTTCCCAGTAGTCAATAATACCGCCAATTGTTAAATCGGTTTGAATTTCTGGATTAGGGCAAGCAAATCTAGCGGCAGAGCCACTAGCAGTAAAAACCCAGTTACCCTCTCTAGCTCCAACAGGATCAACAGCAACTAATTTCTTTCCTTTATTATTTTCTAAAATTCGTAAATTCATATGACCTAAGCCAGCGACTCTTTGAGTGCATACCATCCTTCCTAATACCTTCATAATTTCCACAATGCATATCCTCCTTTTTTATGACTTGTCAGGATCCCAATGATCAATTATTCCAACAATCGTTAAATCACTTGGATAAGATTTACTCCCGGCTGCTTCCCTAGCTGCAGAACTCCCAACACAAATAACCCAATCTCCTGGCTTACAGCCAACAGCATCAACTGCAACTTTATTAGAAGAACCATCTAATACAACCTGCAGATGTTTATGTTCAAAGCCAGGAATCCTATTGGTTGAAACAAGTGGTTTTACAACCTTGCAAATTAACATAATCAGTGAGCCTCCTCTGTTTTTTTATCTAAAGACATTCCAATAATTTGGGCGGAATGAATGTTGTCCCTATCTCTAATAGTAGAGCAAGTATGTAACAAACCTTGATCAACTAAATTTTTATATCTAATTGATATAGCATTATTAACTCTTACACAATCATTTATTGCCCTCTCTTTTGCGCCGGGTACTTTGCCAGAGTAATCAAATCTTATTACTACCGGGATAGGTAGATCTTGAGAAACATTTAATCCATTAAAAATCTTCACTCCTACATCTAAATCTGGAGCCCCTTCTTCGACTGTATCTAAATGAGCAAAATAAGTTAAATTTCTGAGATGTACTTCTTTAAAACCTATACCTACTCCAATAAACCTCTCTGCATGTCCAATATCTTCATAAGAACCATTATGAAAACTCTTAACATAATCAATTTGAGAAATATTATTGACAATTAATTTATACGTAAATTTTTCCAGTCCACTGAGTTTATCTTTTGAAGATTGTTTAGAAATTGTCTGGCAAATTTCTCTCTCCGCATCCTCTTTTGAAAAATTTATTGTTGAATTATAAATTTCTAATGTAGAAATAGTTTTTTCTAAATCAATACTTCCATCGCTAGTTGATAAATGTATTTTTAATGAATCAGTGTCTGTATCAAGTCCAATTAACATTAAATCCACAGAAGCTCCGCAGCAAAAGCTGTTCTCCACAGCCTCTTTGAAAGCGTATAATTTATTTCTACCTTCTGCTGCAGCTAACTCATCATTACTCCCATGAGCTGCGCATCCCTGATGCAAAGGATCTACTGAACTAAAATGATAAGTTACAACTTTCAAATACCTGGTATCTTTATGAGCTTCATTAGGAAAATTCTCTCTATATCTTTTATGTTCAGTTTTCACCCATCGATTAACGGTATTTTCAATATCAAACAGTGCTCCAGCATGGGATCTTCTTCTTACTGAACTAAAAGGTATTCTCATTACATAAGCAACTGAATGAGCTAATCTTCCATCTGAACAAGGAGTTATATCAAGTAAATGTATTCCACAATCTAAGAGAAATTTTTCAAAATCTTCCGCACCTCTACTTCCTGAAGCACCTTCAAGTGGATCATTTTTAAAAAAATTATCACTAAGCTTCTCATGTTGTTTAAAAGCGCACCATGCATATAAAGCTCTCATATCAAGAGGTTTAACCCAAGATTTATCTAATACATGAAGGGGTAAATCTATTCCCAAATTTTTTCTTGATATTTTCTGAGCCTTATTTACAAAATCTTCGTGATGTTGAATTCGAGCAATTTCCTTGAGAGTTGGAACAATTTCGTCAAAATCACTTTTTATTTTGCTTTCATAACTATATAAATTCTCATTTTGGATATTATTAGTTAATTTATGAGATTTTCCAGAATTTAGGGAATTATTTGATTCTTTAGTTTGTATATGAATATTTTCCGTAAAAGTTTTCATTGGAGCTGTAGGCCCCAATGTAAAATTCTTGGCTTTTGCCAGTCCTCTTAAAGGCATTAATTAACCTCGTGCACCACCTGAGAAGGTAACAAGTTGTCCTTCACGAGTATTACCACTTGATCCAGTTATCAAGAAATCTGGTTTTTCTGTTTCGTCATTTCTTTTAACTTCCATAGGTGGCATTGCACTCATGAATCCTGCTCTTGATGGATTTCTCTTTCTAGAAGAAGCTCCCTCTGTGCCTGTTACCTTATCACCGCGATCCCAATCGTCACCAGTTACGTTTCCCACTGATTGTCCTTCACCAGTAATTCTTGATGCGACTCTTTTTTCTGGTGTCTTTGCAGCACGGTCTGCCTCCTCAATTTCCATTTTTTGTTTATAAGTAATATTTTTATTCGGTTCAAATCTAAATTTTTCAGTGCCAGTGACCTTATCAACTGCCATGTCAAAAGGTCCTGTCACCTTCGAACCATTTTCATATTCATTGCCCGTAACACCTTGAGTATTTTTTTCAGAATATTTATCTCTTGATGGTGATTTAACAGAGAATTCCTTCCAAGAGTTACCTGCTGACTTTTCCGGATTCGCATAAGCCTTATCATGTGGAGGATTATCACAAGCTTGTGAGAGCTGATCTCCACCAACATAGGGAGTACCTGTTAGATTTTTACAAGCACCTTTCTTTGCACCTGTCATTACTCCGCCAATTCCTGGTTGCTGTCCTGTAAGTCTGGCATTTGAATTGTTACCAGAATTAACTGTTGATCGGGATTTCATATCTTCAGAAATCTCACTATTACAATTTTCATTAATCTGATCTAAGCCTGCGTATGGTGTTCCTGTTAAAACTTTGCATGAACCTGGTTCATCTCCAGTTACTATTTCTGATCTTCCTGTCATAGTGCCGCTTATTAAATTTGACTTTGAAGAAAGGCTTAAACCTACTTTTCTAGCTTCTGGTTTTGGTTTTGAACCACAAAACTTCTCGTATTGTTGAGATCCTATGTACTCATCACCAGTTACGTTCTTACAACTCCCATGTTCATTGCCTGTCATATGGTCTGATCTTCCAACCCCTGTACCAGTTACATTATTCCCATTAAGAGTGTTATAACTACCTACTTTTTCAAATGCTTTACCTTTTGGATTTGGCTCAGAGCCAAGATATTGATCTCCAGTCAACTGATGTCCAGAACCTGACTCATCTCCAGTAACTAGGGTTGATCTACCAGGAAGTGATCCAGATACTCTTAATCCATCGGTTGTAGTACTGTGTTTAACCTTTGAAGGATTTTTTGGAATATCACCACAATACTTCTGTGATTGATTAGAAGATACATATTCAGTACCTGTAAGGTTTTTACAAGTTCCTGGCTCATCGCCTGTGACCCTATCAGATCTACCAACTTCATTCCCAGTTACTTTATTTCCTGATGTTGTTGCAGTAACAGTAGATCTAAGTGGTTGTTTATAACTTAGTCTATCTTGACAAAATTGATCAACAACTTCTGCTCCCATGTATTGGGTGCCAGTAACTGTTCTGCATGTACTTGCTTCATTACCTGTAGTTTTTACAGATCTATTAGCTTGTGTTCCCGTAACTATTTGACCTGAATCAGTTTCACTTTTACCAACTTTCCAGCTTGCATCTGCAATATTTTGTTTGGCGCCATTTTTATTTGGACCACATGGTCTACATTTGCCATTACCTTTTTTGCCTGTAGCACCAGTTTTACTTCTTAACTCTCTCACTCTCTGAGAAATTTCTCTACTACTTAAATCTGGGTCTCCCCTTCTAGCTAAAGAAGCGGCACTGGTATTTTGTTTAGTTGCTGATTTACCATGTTTAGATTGAGCTTCTCTTCTCGCTAAAACAATATCTCTACTTGTATTAGTAATAGGCTTTCTCTTCTGATTAATTCTTCTTTTAACATTAGGTTTTAGGGACTTAGATTCTGTATTAGTTGAATCCTGACTTTCTTGATTTTTATTTATAGTTGATTTAACTATGTTTACAGGAATTTCTTTTTTAACATCAGTTCGGGTTCTATCGGATGAAGTTATAGCTGATTTACCATGGGTAGACATTGCTTTTCTTCTCTCTATTACTAACTCTTTACTAGATAAATTTGTTGAATAATTTATGTTTACCTGAGTTTTTGGAGTATGTTTTGTAGCTGGTTTAGAAATATTAAGATTATTAGAAGAAGACTGAGTCCCAGAAATATGTATATCTTGAGAAGATCGAACTCTATCTTTGGTAGTTGAAGAGTAAGCAGCAGCTTTTTTACCGCTATCACTCATCGCCTTTCTTCTTTCAAGTGCAATCTCTCTGCTGGTTTTTTTTGACATAATCTTCAAGTTTGAAATTCTTTAAAAACTTTTTTGAAAAACTTTCTCCAAAAAATTTTTCGGAGAAAGATATTAACTACGATAAGTAGCTTTAACGTCCTTGGAAAACTACAAAAGCTGTTCCTTGACTTTGAGTGTAAGCATCGTATCCGATGATTCTTACATGATGATCAGGGTATGCTCTATGGCATGCCTCTAATTCGCTCACGATCAAGTTAAGATCTTTTTCCCCAAAGAATGGGAGTTTCCAATAAGACCAATAAGTTTGCATACAACCACTTGGATGAACATGCTCAATAACTGGACTCCAACCTTGGGCAATTATGTATGCAATTTGGTCATATATTTCTTCCTGGGTCATCGGTGGTAAGAAACCGAATGTTTCCAGGGTTGCAACTGTTTGATAGTCGCTTACTGTGCTCTGGAAAGGCATAATTAATCAAAATGTGAATGTAATTACTCGTAAAAACGAGATTTTAATAAGTTTGAGGAGAATTAATCTCCTCAATTTTGAAACTTGAGTTAACCCTGAACATCAAGCTTGTCGACAGTGTCAAACTCGAACTTAATTTCCTTCCAAGTTTCTAGAGCAATAGCTAATTCAGGACTATGCTTAGCAGCTTCCATAAGAATGTCTCTACTCTCTTTTTCGATTTCGCGACCAGCATTACGGGCTTTTACACAAGCTTCTAAAGCAACTCTGTTAGCAGCAGCTCCAGCAGCTGAACCCCATGGATGACCATGTGTCCCTCCCCCGAACTGGAGGCAGGAATCATCCCCAAAGATCGCTAGAAGTGCAGGCATATGCCAAACATGGATACCACCTGATGCGACTGCAAATACTCCAGGCATTGAACCCCAATCTTGATCAAAGAAGTTACCTCTAGATCTATCTTCAGGAACAAATGACTCTCTTAAGTTGTCAATATAACCAAGAGTTGTTTGACGATCACCTTCTAGTTTTCCAACCACTGTTCCAGTATGTAATTGGTCTCCTCCAGATAGTCTCAAACATTTTGCAAGAACTCTGAAGTGAATACCATGCTTTGGATGTCTATCAATAACAGCATGCATAGCTCTGTGAATATGCAGAAGCATGCCATTTTTACGACACCAATTAGCTAATCCAGTATTTGCAGTAAAACCACCAGTTATATAATCATGCATGATGATTGGCATATCTAGCTCTTTTGCAAATTCAGCCCTTTCATAGAGTTCTTCAGGAGTGTTAGCAGTACAATTTAGATAGTGACCTTTAACTTCTCCAGTTTCTCGCTGAGCAAGCTTAACTGCTTCTGCAACAAACTCAAATCTTTCTCTCCAACGTTGGAATGGTTGAGAATTAATATTCTCATCATCCTTTGTTAAATCAAGACCGCCTCTAAGACATTCATATACAACTCGACCATAGTTTTTACCAGATAATCCTAATTTAGGTTTAATGGTACAACCAAGTAGAGGTCTTCCGTATTTGTTAAGTCGATCTCTTTCAACTACGATTCCGTTTGGTGGACCACCGCATGTTTTAATGAAAGCAATTGGGAATCTAATATCTTCTAGACGTAGATGTCTTAGAGCTTTAAATCCAAAAACGTTTCCTACAAGAGATGTTAATACGTTTGTAATTGAGCCTTCTTCAAAAAGATCTAAAGGATATGCAATAAAAGCATAGAAAGCTTCAGGATCTCCAGGAACGTCTTCGATTCGATAACAACGTCCTTTATAAAATTCTAAGTCTGTAAGTAACTCGGACCAAACTGTTGACCAAGTACCTGTTGAAGATTCAGCGGCAACAGCTGCTGCAACTTCTTCTCTTGGAACACCTTCCTGACCTGTACATTTGAAACAGGCTAGTAAATCGGTGTCTAGGGGTACATATTCTGGAGTCCAGTAGGTATCTCTGTACTCCTTTACCCCTGCGTCATACTTCTTACTCATAAGGATAAATTTAGGTCTGTATAGGGAAAATAATTATTGTGCAAAATTGATAAATCTTGCTTTAATTAATTAGTCCTTTTGACCAAGAAATTCACCGTTACCTAGAGCAGGTTCAACTTCTCTATGAGGACGAGCAATAATGTGAGCTGCAACTAAACCGTCACCAACTCTTTCACAAGCATCAGCACCAGCTCTTACAGCTGCGTTAACTGCGCCTGTTTCGCCTCTAACTAAAACTGTGACATAACCGCCACCAACGAATTCACGACCAATTAGGCGAACTTCTGCTGCCTTTGTCATTGCGTCCGCTGCTTCGATTGCAGGTACAAGTCCGCGTGTCTCGATCATGCCGAGAGCGATACCCATTGTTTCTGTAGCCATTGTCTACTAAATACTAAATGTGGAATGTTCAATTCGAAGAATGCTTCATTAAGTACTTATAAGTCAAGCGTTTTCGACAAAATCTCCATTAATGTTTTTTCTATCATTCATAAGTTAAACTTATCACCCTTGGTACTATTGATATGTCAATACTTATGCAAATTAGTTAGTGCATCAAAACATACTGTTGTGTTAAGAAAAAATTTACATTATGTTATTTCCGTACGAGACAGGCCCTGTCTACACAGGTGTGGAATGTTCAACCTTTCCTGTCTCCGTATCAAGCTTTGAAGTAAGATAATATTCACAATAAATATTTATATTATTTTGAACTTTCCAGTTCTAACTATTGCGAGTGGCAATCAAAGAAAAGTATCTGAAATTTCAGAGATGCTTGATGTTTTGTCTTTAAAGGTTGAGAAGCAACCAGAATATTTAAATGTCGAAGAAACTGGGGAAACATATTTTGAGAATGCACTACTTAAAGCCAAGGCAGCTTCTCTAGAGACAAAAACTTGGGCATTAGCTGATGACTCGGGTCTTGAAGTAGATGTTTTAGATGGTCGACCAGGAATTTATTCTGCTCGATATGCCAAAAATAATGATGAGAAAATTAAAAAATTAATTAATGAACTTTCTGATAGTCCTTACAGGAGCGCAAGATTTATAAGTTGTATGGTTTTGTGCGATCCCTCAGGAAACTTAGTTAAAGATACAACAGGAATATGCTGGGGAGAAATTCTCAAGAACCCCAAATATCCTAATGGGGAATTCGAATCTATTTTTTGGGTTAAAGAAGCTAATTGTGTTTACGGTGAGCTCTCACAATCACAACTAAATAAATTAGGGAGTAGAGGTAAAGCTGCAAAAATTATGTCACCTTTTTTAAAAAAAGAGATAGGTTTAAGTTAAAAAAGGTTAAAAAAAATTCTCAATAATTTGAAATTTCATCAATTGCTCTTATAGCAGCAGCAGCTGCTTCTTCTACATCTCCTTCTTTCCCTGCGAGAGTTAATCTACCAAAAGCGCCAACTGCTTTTACATCAACAACAGTTATATTTGATGCTTTTTCTGCTTCATTTGCAGCTTTTAAAACATAACCAGCTGGTTCAGTTTCTAATATAAACATACTCATTCCAGATTGAATCATTGATCCACTTCTGTTTTGTCTATTTATTAAAACAGCATGATCTGGAGTAATAGCTCGAATAACTTCTGTCCAACTTGTTGAAGGTTTGGTTCTTTTTCTAACTTCACTACCAATAGCATCTAGAACAACATCCCCAGAATGCAAAACAGTACTTTGATCTTTATGGTAAAGGGCAAGAGAACCAAATGCTCTTTCAACGATCATTTGTCCAAGTCTTACATTACTAGCCTTCAAAGCGATATCAGTAACTCTATGAACGGCCATTCCAGGTGAAACTTCCATCCAAAGGCATGAATCTCCAGGAATTGGTAAAAAACCTCTACTAACAGTTCCCATATATGCAGCCAATTGAGGCTGAAGAGAATCTAAAAAAACATATGTTCTTAACTCAATTTGTTCTACTTGACTTGCTTGTCTGGTTACCAAAGACTTTTCTGAATCAGTTGTAATAAAACAGCTTGCACCACTGGCCTGAGATTGCACCTCAGATCCTGTAACAAGAGAGCTCCCTTTCTTTCGTTCCCCTCGGTTTAAGCTAGAAGTTGGTTCCATTTAGGCGACTATAACGGATAATGGTTCATTTTTTCTATTAAATTTACTTGCATGCTTACCACAAAACGATAACTTCAAGTAAAAGATATGCATTTTTATGGGAACTTCTCAAAAAAAAGAACCAAATGTTTCTGGTACTGAAAAAGAATTAACTCCTGATCAAACTCTTGGATTAGTTAGCCTAAGCTTAATGCAAAAACTATCTCAGAAAGACCCATCTTTTAGCTGGTTAGAAGAAAATAAAATTGAGAAAATAAATCTTAAGAACCTTAGAGATAGATTGGAGTTAACCCAATTAGCTATAAATACTGGAGCACCTTTAACCACTTCAGAAGTGACTGCTCTAATTGGAGCAAAACCCGGAAAATCTAAGTTAGAAAGAGCAGGATTATTAGCTACGAAAATAGCTAGAAATGTATGGAAGCTTTCAAAAACAAGTCAAGGAAATTCCTTTTACAGAAATTAAAATATACCCTAAAAATAATTTTCATAATTCTGATTTAAGTATTTAAACATTCATATAAGTTTTTTAAATGTGTTCATTTTGTAAGAGAACTTATTAATTACTTTCTTAAATTAAAAAGTTTATGCAAGCTTGAAACATAAGCTCTTGAAAATTTTTAATGAGTAAAGTTGAATTTAATAAGGAAACTGGACCAAGGGAAGTTTTTTGTGGTTTAACTTCAATAGTTTGGCTCCACAGAAGAATGCCTGATGCGTTTTTTCTGGTAGTTGGCTCAAGGACATGTGCTCATTTAATTCAAAGCGCTGCTGGAGTCATGATTTTTGCTGAACCAAGATTTGGGACAGCTATTCTTGAAGAAAAAGATCTTGCTGGTCTTGCTGACGCTCATGAAGAATTAGATCGAGTGGTAAATGATCTTATTGCAAGAAGACCAGAAATAAAAACTCTTTTTCTAGTTGGATCTTGTCCAAGTGAGGTAATCAAATTAGATCTTGCCACTGTCGCAAAGAAATTAAATAAAAGATTTTTAGGTCAAGTGAGATTCGTTAATTACTCTGGCAGTGGGATAGAAACAACTTTTACCCAAGGAGAGGATGGCGCCTTAAAAGCTTTAATTCCATTAATGGAGTCATCAGATGAGGAGAAATTATTATTAGTTGGGACTCTTGCAAATAATGTAGAGGATAGGTTTAAAAAGATTTTTAGAAATTTAGGAATAACAGATATTGAGAGCTTCCCACCCCGTCAATCAACAGAATTACCAAAGATTGGCAAAAATACAAAAGTTTTATTAACTCAGCCTTATTTAAGTGATACTGTTCGAGACCTAAAACATCGTGGTTGTGAAATAATTTCGGCTCCATTTCCTCTAGGTATCGAGGGAAGTACTGAATGGTTTTTAGCTGCAGCGAAAGCTTTCAAAATTAGTGAACTTAAAGTTCATGAAATTATTTCGCCTTTAATTAATAGAGCAAAACTTGCTCTTGAATCTCACAAAGAAATACTTAAGGGGAAAAGATTATTTCTTCTTCCTGAGTCGCAACTGGAGATATCTTTGGCAAGATTTTTGCATAATGAATGCGAAATGGATCTTATAGAGGTAGGGACTCCTTACCTAAATAAAGATTTAATGAAAGAGGAGATTAATTTATTACCTGATAATACAAAAATTGTCGAAGGGCAACATGTAGAAAAACAATTAGATCGAGTGAGAGAATCTAATCCAGACTTAGTAGTTTGTGGAATGGGTTTAGCTAACCCTCTTGAGGCGGAGGGGATTAGTACAAAGTGGTCAATAGAAATGGTATTTAGTCCAATTCATGGAATTGATCAAGCCGCAGATTTGGCTGGTCTCTTCTCCAAGCCTTTAAAAAGGAATCAAATACTAACTTCAAAAACTTTAGTAACTCATTAAAAACTATGGAATTAACTCTTTGGACTTATGAAGGACCACCACATGTAGGTGCTATGAGAATTGCCTCGTCAATGAAAGATATTCATTATGTGCTTCATGCCCCCCAAGGAGATACATATGCAGATCTTCTCTTTACAATGATCGAGAGGAGGGGGCAAAGGCCTCCAGTAACTTATACAACTTTTCAGGCTAGAGACCTTGGAGGCGATACAGCTGAATTAGTCAAGAAAAATATTAAGGAAGCGGTTGAAAGATTCAAACCCAAAACTCTTTTAGTCGGAGAAAGTTGTACAGCAGAACTAATCCAAGACCAACCTGGAGCTCTTGCGAAAGGTATGGGGTTTGATATACCGATTGTGAATCTTGAATTACCTGCTTATAGCAAGAAAGAAAATTGGGGGGCCTCAGAAACCTTTTATCAATTAACAAGAACACTTTTAAAAGAAAAAGTAAGCTATTCAGAGAAAATAAGTCCTCTAAGGTGGAAGGAATTCGGGCGTAGACCAAAAGTCAATATACTTGGCCCTTCATTACTAGGATTTAGATGCAGAGATGATGTAATCGAAATCCAACGCATACTTTCAGAGCAAGGAATAGACACTAACGTAGTTGCTCCATTAGGTGCTAGTCCAGATGATATTGAAAGACTAATTGATGCTGAAGTAAATATTTGTCTTTATCCAGAAATTTCGGAAGCATCATGCGAATGGCTTAAACGAAACTTTGGAATGGAATATACAAACACTATTCCAATTGGAATAAAAAATACAATTGAATTTATAAATGAAGTTCATGAGAAATTAAATCTTCCTTTGACGAATAAAAAAGAATTAGAAAATAAATCAAAACTTCCTTGGTACTCAAAATCAGTTGACTCAAATTATCTAACTGGCAAAAGAGTTTTTATTTTTGGTGATGGAACACATGCAATTGCAGCAGCCAAAATTGCTAAGGAAGAATTAGGTTTTGAAGTAGTGGGTCTTGGAACATACAGCAGGGAGATGGCCAGGCAAGTAAGAGCAACTGCAAAAGATCTAAATCTAGAAGCTCTGATAACTAACAATTATCTAGAAGTGGAAGATGCCATGAAAAAAGCGGCCCCTGAACTAGTTTTAGGGACCCAAATGGAAAGGCACAGTGCA
Source organism: Prochlorococcus sp. AG-459-D04 (assembly GCA_003212035.1). GTDB lineage: Bacteria > Cyanobacteriota > Cyanobacteriia > PCC-6307 > Cyanobiaceae > Prochlorococcus_A. The sequence goes on along the minus strand of QCRA01000003.1, from coordinate 4,067 downwards.
AAAAGACTTGGCATTCCATGCTCAGTAATTAGTACCCCAATGCATGTTCAAGATGTTCCTGCAAGATATAGCCCTCAAATGGGCTGGGAAGGAGCAAATGTGATTTTTGATGACTGGGTACATCCCCTAATGATGGGCTTAGAAGAGCATCTTATTGATATGTTCAAACATGACTTTGAGTTTGTTGATGGTCATCAAAGCCATTTAGGACATACAGCAACAAACACAAAGGACATTTTAAATTCTGACAAGAAAAAAGAAAAAAATAGTAAAGAAGGAATTATCTGGACTGAATCTGGTAGAGCTGAATTAACAAAAGTTCCATTTTTTGTTAGAGGTAAAGTTAAAACAAATACTGAAAAATACGCAATCTTGAGAGGCATTCCAGAGATAAGCGATGAAACTCTTTACGATGCCAAAGCATACTTCAGTTAATTTTTACTAATAAATCATAATCAAGTCATGAGTATTTTCACTCATAATTTAATAGATTTAATCCTAAAAATTCAGTTATAAGAACATATTTCTGGCTTTTAATACAATTAAATACATATTTGTTTAGAAACATATTTCATGTGTATTTGCGCTGCAAGAATATAAATAATAATGTGTTTTAAGCCTTAAATGACAAGTACTATAAATAGACCTCTTGATGGAGAAGGAAGTGTTCAAGTAAAGCAAGATCCAAAAATAAATATTGAGGAAGGGGCTTTAGTTATTGCCGTGTATGGGAAAGGCGGCATTGGAAAATCAACCACATCATCAAACCTTTCTGCAGCATTCTCAAAATTAGGTAAAAAGGTTCTACAAATTGGATGTGATCCGAAACATGATAGTACTTTCACTTTGACGCACAAAATGGTTCCTACAGTTATCGATATTCTCGAAGAGGTAGATTTTCATAGCGAAGAATTGAGGCCAACCGATTTCATGTTTGAAGGTTTTAATGGCGTAATGTGCGTTGAAAGTGGAGGTCCTCCTGCTGGGACTGGGTGCGGGGGATATGTAACCGGTCAGACAGTTAAACTATTAAAAGAACATCATTTATTAGAAGATACCGACGTTGTTATTTTTGATGTCCTAGGAGACGTCGTTTGCGGAGGATTTGCAGCTCCATTGCAACATGCAAATTATTGTCTAATTGTTACTGCTAATGACTTCGATTCAATATTCGCTATGAATAGAATTGTCTCTGCAATTAAAGCAAAAGCAAAAAATTATAAAGTCAGATTAGGTGGGGTAGTTGCAAATAGATCAAAAGATACAGATCAAATTGATAAATTTAATGAAAGAACAGGCTTAAAAACTATGGCCCACTTTAAAGATGTCGACGCCATTAGAAGATCAAGACTAAAAAAATGCACCATCTTTGAAATGGAACCAACTGAAGATGTTATTGAAGTGCAAAATGAATATTTATCTCTTGCCAAAAATATGCTTGAAAACGTAGAACCTTTAGAAGGTAATCCACTTAAAGATAGAGAAATTTTTGATTTATTAGGATTTGATTAGTCTAAATTAATCTAATCCAACCAATTGGCTTGTTAAATCATAAGTTTGTTGAGAGGTCTTCGTATCAATTATTCTTTTTGACAACTTTTGAGAAAAAGCTTTTCTGCCAGTTCTCTGACGATTTCCCCAGCTCCAATGGACTGATGGCTTAGCAAATTCTTTATAAGTTGCCACTTGAGCGACCCTCTCTCCTGCCAGTCTTTGCGAAACATATCCTTTAGTTATGAATTTTTGAAATATCGGAAAAAGGAATCTAAATATCCAAGGTGTATCTCTAAAAAGTTTTGTATCAGCAACACATCCAGGATATAGAGAATTAACAATAATCTTATCTGGAGGATATCTTTTTGATAATTCCTGAACGGTCACCATATTGCAAAGTTTACTATCCTTATAAGCCTTACCAGGTTTAAATTTCTTCCCATTAGCCATACTTATTGGAGATAAAAAACCATTTTTGAATCCAGATAAATCTCCCAAATCAGCTGGGGCAGGAATGGGGATCCTTCCTCCAACTTCCGAATAATTAGCCGTAACAGTCCCTAATACTGTAATTCTTGGCTTGAATACGTTTGATTTGCCATTTAAAACAATTTCTCTTTCAGAAGATACAATATTTTCCATAAGTAGGTTTATCATAAGAAAATGCCCAAAATGATTTACCGCCATAGAGTTTTCAAACCCCTGAGCAGACCTTTCAGGCCTCTTTAGTCTCGGTTTATAAACTGCTGCATTACAAATAAGAGAATTTATTGGCTTCTTAAATCTTTCTAATATTTCATCGCAACCTTTTCTCACATCATCCAAGTTAGAAAGATCTATTTCTATAAAGTGAACATTTTTAACTTCCTCTTTTGTCAAGGATTCCTCAGCTATTTTTATAGCTCTTTTATTTGATCGATTAACTGCTATGACCTCCCATCCAAATCTTAATAGAGGTTTTAGAGTATTTAATCCAACTCCTGAAGTTGTTCCTGTTATTAGGACTAAACCCTTAATGTTCTTACTCACCAGCAAAAAAGTAAATTGAAAAATGTAAAGTAAAATGATTCAAGATCATTCTTATCAACGCCATATTACTCTGATAATGTCCCTAGAAATTATTTGATCCTGATCCTTCATAAATCTTTGCTCACCTTCAGAAGATAATAAATCATCAAACTTATCTGTTAAAACATTTAATCTATATTTTTCGTATAAAAATGAATCTTCAATTTCCCTCAATCTTATCAACCTTACTTTAGAACTATAGCCAAGCTTAATGAGGCTTATTATTGCTAAAAGAGAAAAGCTAATTTTTATAATTAAAAAAATCAATGATACAAAATTATCCTGTTTCTGTTGTTTTTTTATAGATACAGAACCTAAATATTTTTTGTGAAAAATACTATTTTTATAAAAAGATTTTGACAAATTAAGTACTTGTAATTTTTCTGAATAAATCAATTCAGTCTTACTTTATTATTACCTTATAAATTTTAAATTTTCTAATAGACTTTAGTTCCTACCTAAACTAATTCCTAGTCTTAGTGCTAAAACTCCTGCATGCATAACAACTATAAGGCTTAATGCAATAAGGTTTATTGTTTGAGTTGGCTCCATGGTAAAAAACTATTTTCTATATTCTCCACCGAAAAGAGAAGATTTGAAACACTATTACAAAATGATGTTACGTAATTAACAAATTGAAAGAAAAAATTTATTGAAAATTATCATAAATAAAACTACAAAGTTAATTTTGAGAATAGAAAATCAGGCTTTAATTTTTTCGACAAATAATTTACCTGGATTTGATCAAATGGCTTTAGATTTAAATGCTTTAGATCAGACAATTTCGAATCCTGAAATAATTCTCACATTGAGGTTCTACTATTGGACTGGGGATTGGCTTTCAATTGGCTATCATCAAAAAGAAATCCCTCTTCATTGGGAAAATTTATTATCAAATGGGGAAATTAATATTGTTAGACGTCCCTCTGGAGGGGGTGCTGTTCTGCATTCAGGAGGAATAACATATGCATTAACATTTAAAAAAACTTACTATAAAGTCTTAAATTATGAAATGGTTAATAATTGGTTAATTAAGAGTTTTAGAGAATTAGGTCTTAACTTACAATATGGTAATTCACGAAAATCAAGCATTAAAACAAATTGTTTTGGGAGTTCTTTAATTTCCGATTTAGTTGATCAGGATGGGTTTAAGAGGATAGGTAGTGCTCAATTTCATAAAAAAGGTGCATTCCTTCAACATGGAGAAATTCAAACAAATCCTTCAAGAGATTTGTGGTTCAAATTATTTAAAGAAAAAGCTCCACCAAAAGTAAATTTAAAACTAACAAATGATGAAATAGTTCAACATTTGAGAAATTCATTCCTAAAAAATAAATCAAATATAAATTTCAAAAATATTTCCATAGATAATAAAAAATAGAAAATTTTAATGACAGGAATTATTAAAGATCTCCTTTCTGCTTCATTGAATTAATTATTCTAGGCAATTCAATTCCTAAGGGATAATGATTTTTAAAGTTTAATTTGTTAACAATATCTGAAGA
>QCRA01000002.1 GCA_003212035.1 Prochlorococcus sp. AG-459-D04 | reverse complement strand
TTGGTCTTAAAGGATTTACCAACGGTCCAAGTTGATTAAATACTGTTCTTATTCCAAGTGTCTTTCTTAAAGGAGCAAGTTTTATTAAAGATTTATGCCAAACAGGTGCGAACAAAAAAGTTATTCCAATTTCACGCACAGCTGTGATTACTTTTTCTAATGAACAATTTAAATTCAAGCCAAGATTCAACAAAACATCAGCAGAGCCAACTTTCCCACTAGCACTTTTATTGCCGTGTTTTGCAATTTTTACACCACAAGATGCAGCTACAAATGCTACTGCAGTTGAAATATTAAATGTATTAGCTCCATCCCCTCCTGTACCACAAGTATCTACCAAATACAAATTTGGTCTAGCTACTGGCAAATTGCAAGCATTTAAGAGTTCTTCAGCCATAGAACTTAGTTCTACACCAGTAGAGGATTTAGCTCTCAAAGCACTCAAAAAAGCTCCCGTTTCAACCTCTGAAATTTCATCATTAAGCCATCTTTGCATTAAGGATCTAGAAGTTAAATCATCAAGGTTCCTCCCCTCTAACAAATTATTTAGAATTTCAGCGTTTGATGGATTAGAAAACATTTATTTATTGAAGAAAAATTATACAGATGAAATTCCATTAGAGGTATCAAAACCTGAGCCAACTAAGTCTTTATTTGTATTAGAAGGTCTGAAGCTTTTTGACCAAATATTTTTTGTTTTTGAAAAAAGTTCATTTTTAGTGATTTTCCAAAATTTTAAAATTTTTTCAATATCGTTTTTAATTTCAATTTCTCCAGGAAAATTGGTATAACGATTTATTAATCTCGCTAAATTTATATAGTCAAGATCCTCTGGTGTATTTTTAGTTATAAGTGAATCTATAATATTTTTGTCGGTTTCATGTAATGGATGCTTTTGCTCGTTACCCATAAATAAATACTGAATCAATTATAAAATTAGCTCACATATTCAAAAATGAAACATTATCTTAATCATATCGGCAAAATTAAATGAAAAATTTAAAGATAAAAGTTATAATTAGATACCTAAGGCCTTACAAAAAAGAATTCTTATATGGAGCTTTAGCTCTCTTAATAGTAAATATATTAAGTGTTGTTATTCCCTTAGAAGTAAAAAATATAATTGACCAACTACAAAACGGTTTTTCTTCGGATTTTGTTATTTCAAAATCTTTGTGGTTAATATTTTTAGCAACTTGTATGGGGTTAATAAGATTATTTTCAAGACAGATTGTCTTCGGCATAGGGAGAAAAGTAGAGGTGAATCTTCGCCAAAAACTTTTTGACCATTTACTTGTTCAAGATCCAGAATGGATTCAAAAAAAAGGTAGTGGAGACATCATTAGTAGAGCCACAAGCGATGTTGAAAACATAAGAAGACTTCTAGGTTTTACTGTTTTAAGCTTGTGCAACATTGTCTTAGCTTATTCATTCACTATTCCTTCAATGTTTTCTATCAACAAAACATTAACAATATCAGCTTTAATGATATTTCCTTTAATCCTTGGAATTGTTAGTCTATTTGGCGGCAGAATGGTTAATCAAAGAAAAGCTCAACAAGAATCATTATCAAAACTTAGTGACCTAATACAAGAAGATCTTTCTGGTATAAGCGCCATCAAAATTTATGCCCAAGAGAATGCAGAGAAAAGAGAATTTAACATTTACAATAATGATTATCAAAATGCAGCGATAAAACTTGCAAGAACAGCGAGTACCCTTTTCCCGTTATTGCAAGGTATTTCCTCAATTTCATTATTGATTTTATTATCGTTAGGAACTTCTCAACTAGAAAGTGGATTTATTTCTATAGGTGGTTTAGTAGCTTTAATTCTTTACGTAGAAAGACTTGTCTTCCCTACAGCTCTATTAGGTTTCACTTTAAATACCTTTCAACTCGGTCAAGTAAGTTTGGATCGCGTGGAAGAAATCTTTCAGAACAACCCAAAAATTGTGGATAGATCAGACACTAAATTTTTAAAAAGAAAGGTTAAGGGATTGTTAGAAGCAAAAAATTTAACCATTAAGTATCCGGGATCAAAATTTAATTCATTAAATCGACTTAATTTTAAAATTTATCCTGGAGAACTTATTGCAATAGTTGGCCCAGTAGGTTGTGGAAAGACAACACTGGCAAAGTCTCTAGGAAGAACTATTGAAATTCCTGATAATCAACTATTTTTAGATGAAATTGATGTAAAAACTTTAAAATTAAGTGATCTTAGAAAAAATATTTCAATCGTTCCTCAAGAAGCATTCTTATTTACTTCTACAATTTCAGAAAACCTAAGTTTTGGAGAACCCAAAGCTTCTAAATATTTAGTTAAAGAAAGCGCTATTAAAGCTGGATTAATTGATGATATCAATAGTTTTCCTCAAAAGTTTAAAACTATTGTTGGTGAACGAGGTATTACATTAAGTGGTGGACAAAGGCAAAGAACTGCCCTTGGCAGAGCACTACTTGTTAATTCTCCTATTGTTGTTCTTGATGATGCTTTAGCAAGCGTAGACAATAAAACAGCAGCAAGAATAATAGATGAAATGAGTGATAGAAGTAATAAAACAATCATAATGATTAGTCACCAACTTTCTGTTGCAGCTACTTGCGACAGGGTTTTAGTAATGGATAAAGGAGAAATAGTTCAAGAAGGGAACCATAAAGATTTAGTAAAAGAGAATGGGCTATATAAACAACTTTGGGAAAGAGAACTAGCTACCAGAATTGCCAAGGGCTAAAAGTGATTTTTTTACTTATAATAATAAAATTTAAATTATGTTTAAATTCCTGAAAAATATTATGAATAATGAGGAGGTAAATTTAACTAATGATGATTATTTATTACATAGAATATTAAAAACAGACATCAAAAAAGATCCTAATAGCCAAGAAGATGAAATAATTTTTGGATGTGGGTGTTTCTGGGGGGCTGAAAAATGTTTTTGGAAGCTCCCTGGTGTTGTTACAACTTCTGTAGGTTATGCTGGTGGCAAAAAAAATAATCCAACTTATTATGAAGTATGTTCTGGCTTAACTGGTCATTCAGAAGTTGTAAGAGTCATATGGGACAAAACGGAAATAGATATAAGTGACTTATTAAAAATGTTTTGGGAATGTCATGACCCTACTCAAAAAAACAGGCAGGGTAATGATATGGGATCTCAATATAGATCGGCAATATATTACACCAATGGAAATAACCATAAAATTATATTAGCTAGTAAGGAACAATATCAAAAGGAATTAAACAAAAAAAATCTTGGTTTAATTGAAACTGAAATAAAAATGATTGATGAATATTTTTATGCAGAACCTTATCATCAACAATATCTTGCATCAGCTGGAAGCAGGCAGTATTGTTCGGCTTCACCTACAAAAGTTAAGTTAGGAGTTTTTACTGGAAGCAACTACAAATTAAAAGACTATATATGGCAGAACTTTAACTGGGAAGTTGACAAGTGTGTATTGAGATCTGACAACAATCCTATAAAGAATAACTTTTAAATCAAACTTATCTCTATAGTAAAGACACGGGGCGTAGCGCAGTTTGGTAGCGCACCACTTTGGGGTAGTGGGGGTCGTGGGTTCAAATCCCGCCGTTCCGATTACTTATCGTCTTCATTTATCAGAGATTTGTATAGTTTATATGAACTTATGCCTACAGCTAAGAATGTAAAAGAAGAAAAAAACGCTAAAACCAATATAGTAAGATTTGAAACTTCTACTTCACCTAGTTGGAAAGATATAAAAATATTCATTAGAAATTAATTTTTTTTACCCTAACATAATTGAAAAAATTTTTTCTCAACAACTTATAAATTCAGAAGGATTACAACACCAAAAATAACTCTATAGATGATAAAAATTTTCAACCCATTTGAAGAAAAATATCTTAACAAGAAATCTATAGCCAATAAAGAGGAAAAAAATGAAGTCAGAAGACCAACAAAAAGAGGGAGGAAACCTAATGAAAAAAGATCATTAAAAGAAGAAATAAACTCAACAATCGCAACTAGAGAGATGGCTGGCATCCCTAAAAGAAAAGAAAATTTCACAGCATCGCTTCTTTCCCATCCCGATAAAAGAGCGCTAGAAATAGTAATACCCGATCTTGAAACACCAGGAATAATTGCAAATGCCTGAAAAAAGCCTATCAAAAAACTATCTGAATAATTGTGGTTTTTAATATTAATAGAACCTCTTCTCGAGCTATCTGCCAAGTACATTAAAAAAGCCATTAGAAATGAAACCAATGCTATTGATAAATTCGAACGAAGAACGTTATCAAAAAAATTAGGGACATATAATTTTATACTCCCACCAAGCAAAACAATTGGGATAGTTCCAATCAAAATAGACCTTAATAATCTTTTATGTAAGAGATTTGCAAGAAGTTTTTTTGAAAAATGACTTTTAAAATTAAAAATATCATTCTTAAAATACCAAGCTACAGCTAAAACACTTCCAAGTTGAATAGTAGCAGACAAAGAAGTGCCAGGATCATCAATACCTAATAAAAGAGATATAATTTTTAGATGAGCTGTACTACTTACAGGAATAAATTCCGTAAACCCTTGGATTAAACCATATAAAATAAATTTAAAATATTCCAAAAAATTATAAACTTACCTATTTATTAATAGCAATTTACATTTAACAATTAAAAGCTAATATGTAAAAATGAAAAAAAAATCTATCTTAATATTATTTTTTCTTTTTTCCTTAATCTTTTCTGATTCTGCAAAAGCTAAGTATTGGTTGATAATTGGAACTTATAGACAAGGGCCAGGTGGAAGACCAGAGGTTAGTGGAATAACAAGTCCATCACTACATTCTATTCCAATGAAAGATTTGGACACATGTAATAAGGCTGGTGAAAAAATTACGAATGAAATATATAAACCTGTTTGGCAATTTGATAGTAGATGGACTTGTGTATTTAGAGGTGATTAAAAATAAAATTATCTTTTAACATCGTGGGCACATCCATCTCCTTTATAGTTTTCACTCTCATAAAAGTCATTTTTTGTACCAAAGTAAACAGTTAATAGAACGAAAGGTAAGCTTAATATAAATAAAATAGTAGTTAAATCCATAGTGATAACATTTTTTAGTGAGGTTATAAAAAAATTAAATAACCATATGTTCATTTAACTCAGCATTAATAATCTGTAGGGCCTTTAATACCAAGATAAAAGAAGGCTCCTAAACCAATTAAAAGTAAAACTCCAGCGATAGCTGCAGAGGGAACAAATCCACCTATTGCAAAGGAAGAAAAATAATACATCTATAAAACTAAAACTAGTTTGATAATATCAATAAAAACTAGGTATTTGTAAAAAATTTTGACTCGAAGACAATTAGAGAATTTCTTTACTAGGCAACTAAAGTGGAATCTTCATTATCAGCAGAAATTCTTATTCTCTCTTCTAACTTTGGACCATATAATTCATTCCCCCAGATTTCAACTCTTGAGTCATTTGGGGCCATAAAAGTAAGAATATCAGTTGGAAACAAAACTCTCTCTAAAAAAAAATTTGATGGGCCAACACATCGCAAAACAACCATTCTACAGCCTTCATTTTTGTAAGAAAACTCAATCATCCCTTAAGCAGCAAGATATTAATAATTAAACACTATCTAAAGCCTGAAAAAATGTATACAAAATTACTGAAAAAAAAAGAAATTTAGAAAATGCTACAAATTCAATCCAACTTCAACTAAATTTCTTTCTTGATCAATTAATAAAAGAGCATATGATTTTATAAAATCAAAACTATTATGTGGGATAGAGACATTAAGCATTCTCAAGAAATTAGATAATTTTTCGTCTTTAAGGGCGTTGCCTTTCTGTAAGAACATTTCTTTTTCTTGACTTGTTTTCCACATATTCATATATTCAATCTTCAAGGGTTTTAAGTGCCAGATATTGTCTATTAAACTCCAAACATCTAAATATTCATTTAACTTATTTTGAATCTTTAATGTATAAGAAGATTCATTTGGACTCAATACTGCTGATTGTATGTGTTGATCCTTAACATCAATTGAGCATGGTTCTATTCCTAAAAACCATCCCTCAAGAATTACTAAATCAGGATTATCAAATCTCCAATGAGATCTATCTCCTAAGCCATTCCTCAGTGACTTATCAAAAACGGGAACATTTAACTCTCCATTAATTTTCCAATATAATAATTTTTCATACATTAACTTTACTGAGTGACTACCAGGAAAACCTCTAGATACGTTCCAAGGGTTATTCTTGATTGCTAATTTCATTTCATCTGAAGGAAGATAAAAATCATCAATTGAAATAACAGCAATTTTGAAATTTAAATTTAAGGATATTGCTTCAAGCCAATTACCTAAAGTTGTTTTACCTGTTCCTGGAAGAGCTGAGATACCAATAATTTTTCTATTAGAAAAATTATTATGAAATCTATAGGCTTGAGATAAAAGAGGTAAAGCTAAACCCCAAATCCAATCCTCATTTACTTTATTTTTCCAATATTGATCAATTGAAAGAATATTTCTTTGATTGTTCCAAAAATTGAACCAATCATCCAAGGATTCCCAACCAATATCAACAATTAATTTTTCAAATTTTTCAAGAGGAAAATTAATATCTAAATCTTTCATATTACTAACTTATTTCTCGCTTATTTATCAATTTATTGATTTCATTTCTCCAACCATATCCATTTGGTTCAGAAGCTAAAGTAAATTCCAAATCTTTTAATAGATCTAGTAAATTTAAGTTAGGTCCATCTACTCCAGGAATAACAATTTTAATATCTGAGTTTAAAAGTAGAGGAAAATCGTTTGGAGAATCACCTAAACCTATAATCTCAATATTTTGAACATTTGAATATTCTTTAAGAGTATTTATTGCTTTCCCTTTATTAGATTTTGTAGATAATAAGTGACTCATTCTATTTCCCTTATAAATATCAACATTGAACTTTTTACAAAAGATTTTAATTTTCTCTTCTAGATAACTTGGCGGATTTAAAAAAGGCATGCTCCAGTGCCTATCACGCATTAAGTTTAATGAGTTCCCTTCTAAACCTGTGAGCTCAGTAGCTTCTTGATCAGTGAGTTTATTAAGAGGAATAAGTTTATAATCAATTTCACTAGAAATAAAATTTAAGATTTCTTCAAGAGATTCGTATTTTATTCCAAGAATAATTTCTCCATTTACTCTTTTAAGAGATTCACCATATATTGCTGCACCATTCTCAACAATGTAAGGATCCGTTAAGTTAAGTTCCTTTCTAATAACTTTTACTTCAGAAGCGGTTTTGCTTGTACAAAGAATTACGGGTATAGATAATTTTTGTAGTTTTTTTATAGTTTCTTTAGCAGGTGACAAATCATAGGAGTGATCCATTAACGTGCCATCAACATCACTTACTACCCAAATAGAAGAATTTTCTAACATTTTTATAAAGCACTAAGCCAAATTACTTGAAAAGGCTCAAGACTAATATTTTTGCAATTGTATTTAGATGATGTTAAAAAATCATGGGTATTGAAATCATTATCAATAATTTTTGGTAGATCATTATCGTTCAATTGATAATTAATTTTATTTTCAGTCATATTATGGATTGCAAAAACTGACTCAGGACCTTTACCTCTTTTGATTACAACAATATCACTTCTACCTTTAGACAAACATTTCATTTGTGAACAAGGGTGAAATTGTTTTAATTCTGATCTGACATCCATAGCATTACGAAGATATTTTAAGTTTTTATTAGCATTAGATTCAGGATTATTTAAAACGGCTAAAAGATTTTCTGATTTAAACTTTTCTCTATTTAGGTCTCTTCTTTGACCTGTCATAGAAAAACTCTTGATATCATTTTCTGAAGCTAGTAATGCTGGCAAATAAAATGCAGGGACCCCTTTCAGAGCCATTACCAATAATTGACTCAAAATAAATCTCTCATATTGAAATCTTTTAGAATCTCTACTTGAGTCTTCCATTGCACTCCACCAACTAATATTTAATTCATAAGGTTTATCATCACCATTTGATAAACGTCTATGACTTACTAATCCGCCTCTTTTCTCACAATTAATTAATAAATCTTTTATTCTCTGTTCGTTCATTAAACCTTCAAGAGCTCTTAGCCCAACACCATCGTGCGATGCAGTAAAATTAAACAAAGTAGTTTCTTCGGGTAATATGGGCCAATCAAAAATCCATGAGTTTAGAATATCAGCTCTTGAAGTAATAATTGCCTCTAGTAGAAGAGGGGGTAAAGGAAAATTGTATGCCATATGGGCTTCATCATCAGGAATAAGATAAGATAGATTTTCCTTCTGTGGAACATTAGTTTCAGTTATTAAAACTCCCTCATCAAGAAGATTATTTAAAAGAACTCTTAAAAGTTTCACAATTGAATGTGCTTTTGGTAAATGCAAGCATGTTGTTCCGGATTCCTTCCAAATAAAACCTACAGCATCAAGCCTTAACCATTTAATTCCATTAGATAAATAAGTAATAATTAAATTTAAGAACTCAAGAGTCATTTTCGGATTATGCCAATTCAAATCAATTTGATCTGGCCCAAAAGTTGTCCAAACTTGTTTAGGGCCATCTTCAGTATTAATTTGAGAAAACAAGGAGGAACTTCTTGGTCTAACAACATTTGACCAGTCAAGATTTTGTTTTGGTGAAAAAACATTTGATATTCCTGGTTCTTGGTATTTAATAAATTGTTGAACCCATGGATGAGATGATGAAACATGGTTTAGTACTAAATCAGCCATCAAATCATGATTTTTAGAAATACTTTTGAGATCATCCCAACCACCAAATTTTTCTTCTAAGGAATCATAACTTGAGACTGCAAAACCTCCATCACTTGTGGATTTCAAAAAAGGAAGAATATGTACAACTTTAGAAAGACTGCCAAAATGTTTACTTAACAACTCATTAAGAGTTGTTAATGTTGCCTCGCCATTTTTATAAATACTATCTGCATAAGTTATCAAAACCGAATGAGATTCATTCCACCTTTCCTTATCTCTTTTTTCTTCATAAGCAGATTTCTCGGAGAAATCATCTAAAATCTGTAATAATTGATTTGAAATAAAATTAATTTCTTCTGTAGTATTATTTGAATAAATTGTTTTTAACAATTTATCAATCTTTAATCTATCTAATTTTTTCACTGAATCAATTTGCTTCACTTTGAAAAAATCAACGAAGTATTAATACTATTCTGCACATCAATTAGAAAATGGACTTTCAACAAGGTTTAATCACAACAATACATGAATATGGTGTTACAAGAAATTTACTTAAAGAATTAAACAAAAGTCTTAAAAAAAGATCAACTAGCATTCTAATACCTTGCTTATATGAAGAATTTGAGCGTCCAGCATTAAAAGATATAAGAGAAGTTTTAAAAGACCTTACAGGCTTAAATGAATTAGTTATTGCTCTCTCTGCAAAAACTGTTGAGCAAGTTAAAGCAGCAAAATCATTTTTTGACTCAATGCCATTTCCAGTTCACGTACAATGGACTAATTCTCCCTCTGTAATAGAACTATTAAAAAGTCAAGAAAAAAATGGCTTAGAACTTTTAGGAACCCCAGGTAAAGGATGGGCTGTGTGGCAAGGCATAGGAGTTGCGACAAGAAAATCAGAAGTTGTTGCTCTTTTTGATGCTGATATAAGAACTTTTAGTCCTTTGTATCCTTCAAGAATGATACTTCCACTTTTGGATGAATCATATGGAATATCATATGTAAAGGCTTTTTACAGCAGGTTATCCTTAGAGACCAATCAATTGCAAGGTAGAGCAACAAGATTATTTGTTGGCCCCTTATTGGCAAGTCTTGAACAGTTAGTAGGGAAGGGTCCTTTTTTACAATATCTTCAATCATTTAGATATCCATTAGCGGGTGAGTTTGCTTTCACCAAAGACCTTGCGATGAATTTACGAATCCCTTGTGACTGGGGTTTAGAGATAGGTTTATTATCAGAGGTTTATAGAAATGTAAGAACCTCCAAAATAGCCCAAGTTGACCTAGGTTTGTTTGATCATAAACATAAGAATATTGGTGATTCATCTAAAGAGGGATTGCAAAAAATGTGTACAGAAATACTTTCAAGTGTTTTAAGAGGTCTCATGGAGCATCAAGCAGAGACCTTAACAAGTACTCAACTAGCAACCTTAGAAGTTCTCTACAAAAGAGTTGGGGAAGATCGGGTAAAACAATTTGGATTAGATTCAGCAGTTAATCAACTTCCATATGATAGGCATGAAGAAGAGCTATCAGTACAAAAATTCGCGAAACTTTTGAGACCAGCTACAGAAGATTACTTAGCTCACCCTACGACACAGCAGTTACCAAGTTGGTCAAGAGTTCTATCTTGTGAGAACAAACTGCAAGAAGATTTGGCAATTGCTGGGTCAAAAGATATAAAAACAACTGAAAAAGAATTAATTAAAAATTTCTAAAGTAAAAAGTACCTTTGAGCCATTGGGACTTCATCAAGAGGTTCACAAGTAAGAAGTTCCCCATCAGAGAAAACTTCATAAGTTTGAGGATCAACCGAAATATTTGGTAGTTTACTATTTAGTTTTAAGTTTGTTTTATTGATATTTCTGGTATTTTCTACGGCAAAACATTTCTTTTGTAAGCCTAATTTATTTGGAATATTTTGATCAATTGAATTTTTACTTAAAAAGGTAAAAGAACTCTTAATTAGAGATTGGCCGAAACTTGCAAACATAGGTCGACCATGTACAGGACCAGGAGTAGGAATTGAAGCATTTGCATCACCCATTTGAGACCAAACTATAGATCCCCCTTTAACAACTAATTCAGGCTTTACCGCAAAAAAGGAAGGTTTCCACAATACCAAATCCGCAATTTTACCCTTTTCTATTGACCCAACATGTTTATCAATACCATGAGCTATTGCAGGATTAATTGTGACTTTAGAAATATATCTCTTTACCCTGTAATTATCGTTTCTATCTGAATCCTGCGATAGCGGACCCCTTTGGACTTTCATTTTATGCGCCGTTTGAAAAGTTCTTGTAATTACTTCACCAACTCTCCCCATTGCTTGCGAATCACTAGCAATAATTGAGAAGGCACCTAAGTCATGCAAGATATCCTCAGCTGCAATAGTCTCTCTTCTGATTCTTGATTCAGCAAATGCAATATCTTCTGGTATTTTTGAATCTAAATGATGACAAACCATTAGCATGTCAAGATGTTCTTCTAAAGTGTTTCTCGTATAAGGTCTTGTTGGATTAGTGCTACTTGGAAGAACATTTTTTTCTCCACAAATTTTAATAATGTCTGGCGCATGACCGCCACCTGCTCCTTCGGTATGAAAAGTATGAATAGTTCTTCCTGCAATAGCCTTGATGGTATCTTCAACAAAGCCTGCCTCATTTAAGGTATCGGTATGAATACATACTTGTACGTCAAAATTATCTGCAACATTTAAAGAAGAATTTATGGTAGAAGGAGTCGTTCCCCAATCCTCATGAAGCTTCAATCCGCAAGCACCAGCTTCAACCTGATCAATAAGATTGCTCTCGTTTGTTGAGTTTCCTTTTCCAAAAAAACCTAAATTCATGGGAAATGCTTCTGCAGATTGAAGCATTCTTGAAATATGAAAAGAACCCGGAGTACAAGTAGTGGCATTTGTGCCAGTTGCAGGTCCAGTTCCTCCTCCCAACATGGTTGTGATTCCAGAGGCTAGTGCTGTCTCAATTTGTTGGGGACATATAAAATGTATATGGGTATCTATTGAACCTGCAGTAAGAATATGGCCTTCTCCAGCTATTACTTCAGTTGATGCACCGATAACAATATCGACATTATCTTGGATATCAGGATTACCAGCCTTACCAATTTGGAAAATCATTCCATCTTTTATACCCACATCAGCCTTAATAATTCCCCACCAATCTACTATCAAAGCATTAGTTATTACGGTATCAACAGCTCCATCAGCTCTTCTTACCTGCGACTGTCCCATCCCATCTCGAATAACTTTACCTCCACCGAATTTAACTTCATCTCCGTATGTAGTTAAATCCTTTTCTACTTCTATAAAAAGTTCGGTATCAGCAAGCCTTACTCGATCTCCTGTAGTGGGTCCGTAAGTTTGCGCATAAGTGTTTCTGTCAATTTTATAGGACATAATTTTAAGTATCTAAATAACCGTTAACCAATGAATTAAAACCATTTGCAATTCTTAAACCTGAATATGGAACTAATTTGACATCAGTTGTATCTCCAGGTTCAAATCTAATTGCTGTTCCTGCAGGGATGTCAAGACGCATACCAAGTGTTATCTTTCGATCAAAAATTAAAGCTTTATTAGCTTCAAAGAAATGATAATGAGATCCAATTTGTACAGGTCTATCTCCAGAATTAGAAACTTTTACTGTTTTAACCTCCTTACCAAGATTTAATTCGATTTCTCCTTGTTTAGGAATTATTTCGCCAGGAATTAAATTACTCATAATTAGTTGATCGGATTGTGAATAGTAACTAACTTTGTTCCATCAGGGAAAACTGCTTCTATTTGAACTTCATCAACCATTTCAGGAATGCCCTCCATAACTTGTGATTTTGAAAGCCAGGTAGTTCCCTCTGACATTAATTGACTTACACTTTTTCCATCTCGAGCTCCTTCAAGAACTTGAAAACTCAAAAAAGCAATTGTTTCAGGATAATTAAGCTTAAGACCTCGACTAAGCCTTCTTTCAGCTAAGAGCGCAGCAGAAAAAATCAATAATTTATCCTTTTCTTGAGGTGAAAGATGCATAATAAAAAATTAATCTATAAATTCTTAAAAAAGGTTCTTTCTGAACATAATTAATAATTCATAGTATCTTGTAAAGGCCATACACCTTGATATTTTGGCTCACAAAATCCAGAAACAGACCTAATTTGTTTCCAAATACAAAAAAAACATTTTCTAGCATCTTGAGAAGAACTTCCTAGGAATCTTACAGAGATTCCATTTTCAAGGATTCCAATAGATAAATTACTATTAGTTTCATTGAAAATCTTTTTTATATTTTCCACAAGATTATTTATGTTTGACTTGGAAAAATCTTTTTCACAAATCCAAATTAAGGATCCAAAAACGGGCATGTAATCCATGCCTGACTTGGCCACAAAACTTGCCTTAGATAATTCAATCTGATCAACATATTCCCAATCATCAAGTAAATCATTATTTCTCATAATTTCTAATTTAGACCTAAAAACTCCACTCTCAATAGATTCCCCGGAAGAAGATCTTCCAAGTCTTATTAAATCAGAAAATAAAAAACTTGAAGTTTCTGAAATAGATACTTTAAAAATTTGCTCATACAAACCATTTGCAAAGATGATTGTTTCTTGGGGAAGGTATTCTAAATGAGAATTGTCAAGAATGTTTATGAGATGCTTTTGCTTTGAAAAACTTCCTTTTGGATTGATTTTAGATCTTCCAACTGATCCATATACTTTCTGAGCTGAAGAAGTAGTCAACAAAACCTTAGAGTTTTTTTCAAGATTTACCACAAAATCGAGTAAATCACCTCCAACCAATCCCCCTGCAGTATGTAGAACAGGCAAAATGCATCTGCCTTCTTGATCATGAGTAGACTTTAATAACTTATAAGGAGAAGTTGATTTAGATTTAAAGATTGTTTTATCAACCTTTCCGTGACTTCCTTTATCATTGAAAAAATTTAAGAAACAATTACCTTCCCATGAAGTTTTAATCATAAATTGTTTTCTTTAATTACTAGATTAAAGTAACCAAAAATTTTGATTATGAGAATGAATAAACAAATTGTTGTAACTGATTGGATTAAGAAAAAACCGAAATTAGGTTCATTTTTGAAACTTACCTTAAGTTCAGACGAAAGAAGAATCTTAAGAGGTAAAAGATTAACTGATTGTGATCAAGAAATAATTTTACAATTACCTAGAAAGGGCAAATTAAATCATGGAGATATTCTTTCAACTAACGAGTCCAATTTTTTTGTAGAGATAATTGCCAAAACAGAAGATTTAATTGAAATAAGTTCAAATTCTAAAATTGAGCTTATTAAAACTGCTTATCATCTTGGAAATAGGCACGTGGAAGTAGAAATCAAAGAAGGCATTCTTCTAACAAAAAGTGATTATGTTATCAAAAATATGCTTCTTAATTTTAAAGTTGATATAAAAAATACGAAAAAAAAGTTTTTTCCGGAAGGAGGTGCCCATAATCATGAGTAAAAGTCACTTACTAAAATATTTATTAACAAGTCCTAACTTACCAGTTGGAGGATTTTGTTATTCGGAGGGAATGGAGAGTTTTCTTCATAATAAAAATTTAACAGATTCAAATTCGGTAAAAGACTTAATCATAAGTGAACTAAAAATTGGTCAGATAAGACTCGATGCAAGACTTTTACTAGATTTTTTTGATATTTTCAATGAGATAAACGACTGCAAAAATTTAAAAGGTAATTTGCAAAAGCTAATGAGTTTGGATAATTGGATCCTCTCATCAAAGGACACTCTCGAAATAAGAGAACAACAATTTCAAATGGCAAAATCTCTCTTTGATTTAACCAAAGAATTTGGATTTGAATATCTATATGAAAATAATAAAAAAAGCTCCTGGTCATTAGCGTGGAGTTGGGCTTGTTATTGTTTTGAAATTACCAAGTTAGAAATGGTTGAGAATTTTTTCTATGCGTGGAGTGCGAACCAACTTAGTGCTGCATTAAGAATTATTCCTATTGGGTCAACAAAAGCACAATTAATTCAGAGAGATTTATTGGCAATAATTTCAAAAGTTTCTAAAGAAATCATGGACAAAGAAATTAATGACATCTATTTTGGCAATGTAGGTTTAGCTATGGCACAACAAAATCATAATGACCTTTATACAAAACTTTTTAGAAATTAATTTATGAGCAGCAAATTGAGAGTAGGGGTTGCTGGACCTGTAGGTTCAGGTAAAACTGCATTAGTAGAGACTCTATGCTTAAGCATGAAAAAAAATTATGAGATAGCAGTTGTCACCAATGATATCTACACTAAAGAGGATGCTAATTTTCTAATAAATAAAAAGGTTTTAGAGGAAGGAAGAATTATTGGTGTAGAAACAGGAGGTTGTCCTCATACCGCGATAAGAGAGGATTGTTCATTAAATAAAAATGCAGTTTTAGATTTAGAAAATAAATATAATCCTTTAGATTTTGTTTTTGTAGAAAGTGGAGGTGATAATTTAGCATCTAGTTTTAGTCCAGAACTTGTAGATTTATCAATATATGTAATTGATGTATCTGCCGGAGACAAAATTCCTAGAAAAGGGGGACCAGGGATAACAAGGTCGGATTTATTATTAATAAACAAAATTGACCTAGCAGATAAAGTTGGCGCAGATTTAAATATTATGAAAAGTGATACTGAATTCATGAGAAAAGGTAAACCTTGGTTTTTTACCAACCTTAGTCGCGGCACAGGAGTTGAAGAAATAACTCAATTTTTAGAATCACATATACCCAATAATCGAAAGTAGAAAAATGTTCATTACTAATATATTGGATTCAACAAAAAGTTACGACTGATACAAAACGAATCCTCACTCGTTAATAACTTTTAATTTATCCCCCTAATCAGGGTCAATTACCTAATTTATCCTAATTCATGAGAATTTCAAGGCGTATTTTGGCAGGTTTAGCTACTGCCTCACTTGCGGTCACCGCAACTTCCTGTGGTGGAGGCGGAACCTCCGGAAGTTTCGATGACACAGTTACCGTAGGTATTTTGCATTCGTTATCCGGAACAATGGCTATCTCTGAATCAACTCTTGTTGATACAGAAAAAATGGCTATTGAAGAGATAAATGCTGCTGGTGGTGTTACAGTTGGCGGCAAAAGCTACAAAATAGAATACATAGTTGAAGATGGTGCATCTGACTGGCCAACTTTTGCTGAAAAATCAAAGAAACTTATAGACCAAGACGGAGTTCCTGTCGTATTTGGTGGATGGACATCTGCAAGTAGAAAGGCAATGTTACCTGTCTACGAATCAAAAGATGCTTTCCTCTACTACCCAATTCAATATGAAGCTCAAGAATGTTCTAACAACATTTTCTATACCGGAGCTACACCAAACCAACAATCGGAACCCGCTACAGATTTCATGTATAAGCGTTCTCCCGCAGCTGGTGGAGATTTCTTCCTTGTAGGTTCTGATTATGTTTTCCCAAGAACTTCAAACACAATCACTAAAGCTCAGGTAAAACAGTTAGGCGGTAAAGTTGTTGGAGAAGATTACCTTCCATTAGGAAATACTGAAGTTGCTCCAATTATCTCAAAAATCAAAAAAGCTTTGCCTGACGGTGGAATAATCATTAATACTCTTAATGGTGACCAAAACGTTGCATTCTTCAAACAAATTCAAGACGCAGGTATCACACCTTCAAGTGGGTACTACGTAATGAACTATTCAATTGCTGAAGAAGAGATAAGTACAATTGGTCCTGAGTTCCTTGAAGGTCACTACGGCGCTTGGAACTACATGATGTCAATTGATACTCCTGCATCTAAGAAATTTGCTGCAAGTTTCAAGAAAAGATGGGGAGCAGATCGTGTTGTAGCTGATCCTCAAGAATCTGCTTATAACATGGTCTACTTGTGGAAACAAGCAGTAGAAGATGCTGGAACATTCGACGACAACGCAGTAAGGGAAGCTCTTGTTGGACAAACGTTTGATGCTCCACAAGGTCCTGTTGAAGTTATGCCTAATCACCACTTATCTCAAACAGTAAGAATTGGGGAGATTAATGCAGAGGGCGGATTTACAATCCTTGAAGAGACAGGAGTTGTTCTTCCTCAAGCATGGAACCAAAAGCATCCAAGTTCAAAAGGATTTGCATGCGATTGGACAGATCCTTCCAAAGGAGAAAAGTATAAGCTTTAATCTAATTAAAACCTATACTTCAAAATAAAAGGAGGTTAACGCCTCCTTTTATTTTATATAAACAAATATTTTTCTTTTTCTAAATTGGAGTTACTTCTCGATAGTCTTTTTAATGGTGTTGCAATCGGATCTGTACTACTTGTTGCTGCATTAGGTCTAGCAATTGTTTTTGGTCTAATGGGTGTAATAAATCTTGCCCATGGAGAACTTATGATGCTTGGGGCTTATACAACATATGTAACACAATTAATTTTCAAATTACCTATATTAAAACCTTTCTACAATTCGTACATAATAGTTTCTATTTTTCTTGCTTTTATTGTTAGTGGAGTAGTAGGAATTCTCCTCGAAAAAACTATAATAAGAAAGCTTTATGGAAGTCCACTAGAAACACTTCTCGCAACTTGGGGCGTAAGCTTAATTCTTCAACAGTTTGTCAGGAGTGTACCTTTAGCATATGGGACCGGTCTGGTTATAAGTCTCTTAATTGGTTTATTATTACCAACAACATTTCCTTCAAAAATAAAAGAATCAATAAATTTCAAATATTTTAAATTTAGTTCTTGGATATTTGCTGCTTTAACGGGGGTCCTGACAGGTAGCGTAATCTCATCCTCTGTCAGCAAACTTAGTAGAGCAAGTGCTCGAAATGTTGATGTAACAGCTCCCTCATGGATGAGAGGTCAAGTTGAAATTATTGGCACTGCATTTCCTAAAACAAGATTAATGATAATTGTCATTACTCTAATCTCAGTAATAGCAATAACATTATTTCTTAATCAAAGTGCTTGGGGGATGCGTATAAGAGCAGTTACTCAGAACCGACAAATGAGCGACTGTCTTGGTATATCTACTGAAAAAGTGGATATAATTACTTTTGGAATTGGATCTGGCTTAGCAGGAGTTGCTGGGGTAGCAGTATCTCTTTTAGGTTCTGTAGGGCCAAATGTTGGAGGAAACTATATAGTTGGTTGTTTCATGGTTGTAGTACTAGGAGGAGTAGGAAATTTATTAGGAACAGTACTCGCTTCATTTGGAATAGGAATAATGACTGATTTAATTGGAGCTGGAAGGCTCTTATCAATATGGCCAGATATGCCTTTATCTTTATCAAACATAATTAATTTTTTTGCGACCACAAGTATGGCAAGAGTGATGATATTTGCACTAATTGTTATATTCTTACAATTTAAACCTACAGGTTTATTTCCTCAAAAAGGAAGGATGGTTGAGAACTAATGTCCTTAAGTAAAATTAAATTTGATAAAAAAATAGTATTATCATTTTGGATAATATTAATAGCATTAATTATTGCGGCACCAACTTTACTCCCTGTATTTAGACTAAACCTTCTTGGTAGATACTTATCCTTATCCATAGTTGCACTTGGTGTTGATCTTATCTGGGGATATACAGGTTTACTAAGTCTTGGACAAGGTATATTTTTTGCACTAGGTGGATATTGTGCAGCAATGTATTTACAAATAACCAGCTCCTCTGAATTTCCAAATAATATTCCTGAATTTTTTGCTTTATATGGTGTTGAAAAATTACCTTTTTTCTGGGAACCGTTTAGATCCCCTGTTTTTACCTTCTTCGCTATCTGGATAATTCCAGCTTTGGTTGCAGGTTTAATTGGATTTCTTGTTTTTAGGAATAGAATCAAAGGGGTTTATTTTTCTATACTTACTCAAGCTTCTCTTCTTGTATTCTTTAATTTCTTTAATGGACAACAAAAACTTATAAATGGAACAAATGGATTAAAAACAGATGTAACACAACTATTTGGTCAGATGGTAGGCTCTGAGTCCATGCAAAGAATATTCTTTTGGATAACCGCCATACTAGTAATAGCCGCGTGGTTCTTTGCAAAATGGGTAGTTAAAGGAAGATTTGGAAATATTCTTATAGGAATACGAGATGATGAACCAAGAGTTAGGTTTACAGGATACAACCCAGTTATATTCAAGACGATAATATTTTCTATTGCTGGAGGTCTCGCAGGAATTTCGGGAGCTTTATATACCGTTCAGTCTGGAATAGTATCCCCTCAGTTTATGACGGTTCCCTTTTCTATAGAAATGGTTATATGGGTTGCTGTTGGAGGAAGAGGAACTTTATTGGGAGCGATACTAGGAGCAGTTTTCATCAACTATGCAAAAAGTCTAGTTAGTGAAGCTTTACCTGCAAGCTGGATGTTTATTCAAGGAGGGTTATTTATCTTAGTTGTAACAGCTCTACCAGAAGGAGTTTTAGGATGGATTCAAGGAGATGGCCCTAGGAATCTTCTTCAAAGATTTGGTTTGAAAAGAAAGATTGAAACCTATCCAAGCTTAGAAGTTAATAATAAGGAGGGGAATAATGAATAATAAAGATCTTCTAAATTTGATAGATATTACTGTTAGTTTCGAGGGTTTCTTAGCTCTCAACAAACTTAATTTAAATTTGAAGAAAGGAGAATTAAGAGCTGTAATAGGACCCAATGGCGCAGGCAAAACAACATTTCTTGATGTAATAACTGGAAAGGTTAAGCCAACAAACGGTGAAGTAATTTTTAAAGGAAAATCATTAGTAGGTAGAAAGGAGCATAAAATAGCAAGACTTGGAGTTGGAAGAAAGTTCCAAAGTCCAAGAATCTTTGAAAATCTAACAGTTAAAGAAAATCTTGAAATATCCGTGACAACTCCTAAAAGTCCCTTAAACCTTATAAATAAAAGTATTAAAGATGAGCAGCTTAATGAGATTGATCGTCTCATGAAGATTGTTAATTTAGCTCAAAAAGTTGATTCTAAAGCTGGATCTTTATCACATGGCCAAAAACAATGGCTCGAGATAGCCATGTTAGTAGGACAGAAGCCAGATTTAATGTTAGTTGATGAACCTGTTGCCGGTTTAACTGATGAAGAAACAGATCTTACAGCTGATTTATTAAAATCTTTATCAGGCGAAAATACAGTAGTGGTAATAGATCATGATATGGAATTTATAAGAAGACTTGATAGTAATGTTTCAGTATTAAATCAGGGCACGGTATTATGTGAGGGAACGATGGAAACTATACAAAAAGACAAAAAAGTTATTGATGTTTATCTAGGAAGACCTGAGGACTAGTTATGGAAAATTTACTCGAAATAAAATCGTTAAATACTTATTATGGCGAGAGTCATATTCTTAGAGATGTCGATTTAAACGTTAAATCAGGAGAAATGGTTTGTTTGATTGGAAGAAATGGAGTTGGCAAAACAACTTTATTGAAATCACTAATTGGTTTGCTTAAACAAAAAAAAGGAGATATTTATTTGATTGGTGAAAATATCAACAGAAAAGCACCTCATCAGAGGGCTAGGAAAGGAATGGCTTACGTTCCTCAAGGAAGAGAAATTATTCCATACCTATCAGTTGAAGAGAATCTTATGTTAGGGATGGAGTCTCTACCAGGTGGTTTATCTAAGAACAAGAAAATAGATCCATTTATCTATGATCTCTTCCCAATCCTTAAAGATTTCCTTCTAAGGAAAGGAGGAGATCTTAGTGGAGGACAACAACAGCAATTAGCTATTGCAAGAGCACTGCTAGGTAAACCTCAACTTCTATTGCTTGACGAACCAACGGAAGGTATTCAGCCGAATATAGTTTTGGACATAGAAAATGCAATTAACCAGATAATTAGAGATACAGGAATTGGTGTTTTATTAGTTGAACAACACTTGCATTTTGTGAGGCAAGCCAATAGATATTATGCTATGCAACGCGGAGGTATTGTTGCAAGTGGAAATACTAGTGAGTTGAGTCAAGCAGTTATTGATAAATTCTTAAGTGTTTAAATAAATTTTATTTTAAATTACTAAAATTTTTAATCATTTTCGCATCTTATTAGGTCTATGCTATTTGGATGTTCATTAATATACTTATTAAATTCCATTGCTAGTGTTCTAGCCTCGTAAGCGTCAAAAGCATAAAAACAATTTTCTAATCTTATATTTTGAAAATCACGGTAATGCACTGTATATGGCTTTAAAATATTATTTTTGTTCATATTAATTTGCTAAAAAGCAATTATGTATATTCCAACCATGCATATATTCGTAAATTTAAAGCACAACTTTTGTTGTTATCAAAATATACAGACTTAAATTATGTAATTAAAAATACTTTATAAAGACAAAAAGTAATTAATTTATTTTTTTTTATTTTTAGAATCTTGCTCTTTACCTTCAATTAAAAAAACAAATTTTGATAAAATATAACCAAAAACTGGGACCCATAACTTTTCATAAAAAAATTTCATAAAAAATTAAGCAGCTAACGATTCGTTTTCATCAATTTCAGATTTTTTAATATGCTTCAAATCTATAGAATTAAATAAGTGTTGCATAAGCAGCAAATCAAGTTCCCCTTTCAACAAATTAACATCTGATGAAAGTAGATTATCAACAAAATCATCAAAAGTATCTGAAAGAGGATTCACAATTAAAAATTTATTTTTGTCATTATCATCGCATTAACAACAAAAGTCAACCAAATTTGAATATTAATTTTTGAATTTTTTAAAAAATTAATGAATAAAGACCAAAAATTAAATAATAAAAATAAACAAGTAAAATAACAAATTTAATATCAAGCTTAGGGTTTTTGAATTAAATTTCATTTATCTTGCTTTTCTTAATTTTATATCTCTCCTGATTAGAAATATCAAAACGACGGTACACATATTTGCTAAAAAGAAATTTAATGAATTCATCATCAAACCATTTAATATATTTATAGCAAAACTATTGATGTGCCAATTCGTAAAGAATCACTTAAAAAATGCTTAAATGCAATAAATATACATAGCAATTAAATTTGAAATTTATAGCTAATTTTAAATATTATTTTTTATTAGCTCGAAGTAACCATTTTTATTTAATAAGTACTTATCAAACCAAAGGCTTAATAGATTGTCTAATCCTATTCCATTCATTTTATTTATTTGAGAAGTCTTATAGTCTGAGAGAGCAAGCAATAAATACGGAAAAATCATATCAGAAACACCTTTTGGCAGTTTTTCTAAAGGTACTCCATGAGCTTTATCCCATAAAATTTGCATATCCTGAGAGAACAAAGAGCTCCAATAACTAAAGTTACAATATAACTTTTCTGGAGGAAGGAGATTTACAGATAAAAATGGGAGAGATGAATTCATAAGAAAAAATATTTTATAGATTATTGAATTTAAGTTTTTGAAATAGTGAAAAAAATTGTAATACGAAAATCTCCTATAAATACAAATTTAATTTAACGCACAGTACATCACTTAGCAACACTATTCAAGTATTATATTTATCCATCATTTCCTGAAATTTAAGGAATAATAAAAACTTTTTATAAGTTTGCAAGTCAATAGCCTCCTGATTTGGTTTATTTAAATGGGTTGACTTAGCAGAACTAAAATGATTTCCTAATTTAGGATCAATTGAGACTTCTTCATTATCTATAAAGCTAGTAGAATTATCAGATAAGATTTCTGAATTATCGTTATATTGCTGATATGATTGAGTTACTTTTCCAATTTTTTTGTTAAATATACCTCTTATAGAAAGTGCTTCTTCAACTAAAATACTTATTATTTTTGAATTACTTATATTGTTCTCTATGCTCAATTTCTCGATTATTCTCATCACATCTTCCCTAGGAATAAAACCAACTCTTTTTTTCTTGGTGGGCATTTAAAGATCTATTTAAAGTTCGGCACTTGACTGTCATAAGTGTTGCACTATATTCATTATAAGTCAATTAAATGCAAATGATTCTTCCGACAACCTTACTTTTAGGAGCACTTGGATATCTTTTCTACAACTCAAAAAGAGAACTTTCATTAGATCATCATAATCTTAAAGAAAACAAAAAAGAGAGAGATGATTTGTATAAAGATTTGGAAGATCTATTTATTTAAAATTACTCCATTGGTACTAAAGAACTTTGTTTCTTGACTAAAGATATACAAAACCTTAAAGGTAATTAGAATAGAGGTATAGATATAAAATCAATGACTGTCCATCAAGATTACGAAATAAAAATCAATCTAAATGAATTGATTGAGAAGAGAATTCCATGTTGTGATTTACTTCATCCAGATCATTGTCTAACAGAAGAACAAGTCTCTGAAATTGCACATGATATTCGTATGGATTTAAATTTGCATGATCTTTACAAGCAAGTGGATCAACACATCATGAATTATGTAAATGCAGCTGGTATTGATAACAAAGATCATTGGGTTGAACCTCATCTTCCAGATTTGGAGAGAGATTTAAAAGAAGAAGTAGGTATAGAATTTGATTAATCTTTTTTCCTACAAAAAAGATTAATATAAGTATTTTTTTTCTAAATCATCTATTAATTTATAAATACTTTTAGCTGTTCTCTTTCTTCTTTTTAAAATTGTAAAAACTATAGATCCAATCAATACTGCAAAAATTGGTGTGAAAATAATAATTTCATAATTCATAACTATCAAACAGCAGTATATTATTTAAATTATTAAAAAGTCTGAATCAATAAAATAGGTACTTTATACAAATATATTTCACTTTAAACAATTAAGATTTTTTATAAAGAAGTAAAATAATTAAAATTTTTTGTAAATTATGTAGATATAAATTTTCTTTCAATAAAGATAATGATTAATTATTTTGCATTAACAGTAACTGAGATGGGGCTCGGTAAAATAGAGTTAGCAGTTATTGGCGCAGTAATTTTAATATTTCCAATTTTATTTGTTTATGCATCTAAAAACCTTGATGCTAAGGGGGTTTTCGAATGGATGATGGACAAACCCAATGATTGGATAGGCAAAAAATAAGACTTTAACAATTTACATTTTCCTAGTTAAATTTTAAATTTTCTAAATTACTTATAGCAAAATCATAAACCTGACAATTATTTTCTAAATCATTTACTATTGAATTTTTTAGAACAGAATAATCTATCAACTTATTAAGTTTATTATTTTTAAATTCCTTATTAGTCTCTCCAATAGCGAATGCCAAAGCTCCCTCATAAGAAATACCGAATTTGGAAGTGTTGCAGTAAGTTCTTGTGAACTTATTAGAAATTTTTTTTGTATACTTTTCAAGAGTTCTAGAAGAAGTATCCAATGAGTAAACTGGGCTACTAACAAGAAGAAGCAAAGTTAAAGTGAATATCGTAAAAACTCTTTTGAACATAATATTTCATAAATTGCAAGTTTAATATAAATTAAATTTAGCTCTGCGGACTATGTTTTATTAAAAATATAAAAATTTAAAATTTGTTAAATACAAAAGCTATTTCATATTTTGGAAGATAAAAACTCTCTAAATGAGTATTTTATAGTTTGAATTTTTTTTGGTAGTTTTTTTAAAAAACGCCTAAATGCTTTTGGCATAATAAAAAATCCATATCAATAATTAATTGATAACAAATAATACATGAGTATTCAATAAATAATTATCCAAAAATAAGTAAATTAATTATTAAATATATGGATTGGCTATGGAAATGTATTTGAACATGAATTATTGTTTAATTAAGTATCAAATACAAAATCAATATGGCACTACCTGAACTTATTTATGCTCCTTTAGATGGCGGAACAATACATAGATATGAAATTAGTGGTGGCAAGAGAAAATTTTTAAGATTTATAGGTTGTTATTTGGGTCAATGTAATTTCCACAAAAATATTGATGAAGCTATTGATTACATAAAAAATTTGAAAGAATCACAAAAGATACAAAAAACATGAAATAAAGATACTTAGAAACGACAGAGACTCAATATTTTTCAATAACTACATAATTATTGCTACAAAGTAATAGAGAATTTTCTTTTTATAAGAAATTGATTATTTACTTGAGTTATAGTTCCGAAAGATAAACAGTCATTTAAAAAAAGAAATTAATTTATGGAAAACAGACAAATTAATTTTTTTAAATCAAAAGACTTTAATACCGTTCTTAAGCCATTTAAAAAAGGAACGGTAGTAAAAATCGACACGTTTGAAATTAGAGAAAATCAAAAAGAATTAAATGTAGGTTTATTTGGTTGGTATGCGATTTGTCCCTCTAAAGATCTAAAAAAAAATAAGCTATATTATTTTTCACTCTATGATGAGCCTCTTGTTCTTTATAGAGATGAAAATAAAAACGTTAGATGTATTAAAAATATTTGTCCACATAGAGGGGCCTCCTTTTTTGGAGGGACATTATCAGATGGACTAATAACCTGCCCATACCATGGAGCTAAGTTTTCATCTGGGGGAAGTTGCCAAAATCTCGACCGAATAACATGTCGCCATATAGTTGATAATAACTACGATAACTACGCCAAAAGAATTCATTTATCTCAATACAAAACTTCAGAAAAAAATGGATATATTTTTGTACATTTTTCTAAAAAATCTGAGACTGATTTAAATAATATAATTGAAGATACTCCTGTAAGTAACTACGAATTATATGAAAATGGGTTTTCACATAAGGATTATGTTTTTGAAGAGGTATTAGTTGACTTCAAATGTGATTGGTCAAGGATTATTGAAAATCACCTAGATATCCTTCATATCTTTTGGGTTCATGGCGATACAATCCCTGATAAAGATGTTAATAAAAACGTACTTGTTAGTTTTAACCAAAAAATTAACATTAATCCCAAATACATTGAAAGTATTTATTATTACAAGAATGATCCTACAAAAGAATTTATCCGGATAAAATACATACCTCCTGGAAGGATATTAATTTATAAAGGCGATCCCTCTGAAGCTAGATATTTACAAGTTTTAGATCATATTCCCCTAGGGAACAACAAAGCAAGAGTAATAGTGAGACACTACAGGAAATTTCTACAAAATAAACTACTTAATAACCTATTATTATTCAAAGAGACTCAAAGAAAGATTTTTTACAAGATATTCGATGAGGATTATATGATTTTAAAAACACAAACATATAATCACGATATGGGATTTATAAATAAGGATGAAATAAAATTACTGGGAGAAGACAGAATAATAAATTATTTTTGGAAATGGTACAAGAAGTCTGAAGATAAAGATGAACCATGGAAAAATATTAACAAAACCCAAAATCTTGATGTATATGACAAAGTGATATTTAAATATCCTCCTGAGATAAAGAAGTTAGAAATTGCAAATAATATAGATATTATTAGAAAAACATTTGTTAGATTTGCTGCTCCGCTTATATTTTTTATATTCATAATATAATTCATGAAGAAAGTGAATAGACCTTCATGGTTAAATTGGCTTTATCTTTTTATATTTATTTTAAGCTCAATTCAATTGATTATTTTTTGGAGTAATAAGTTTTAGTGTTTAATAAATTTTGGTTCAACGCAAAAAATATAAATTGTTTTAAAAATGGCTATAGAGTAATTAAGGATTTAAATTTAAAGATAGCTTATTCAGAGAATGTAATATTAATTGGACCAAATGGTTCAGGTAAATCATCCTTAATTGAAATAATTAATAGAAACATATACCCAGTAGTAGCTAATGAATCGAAACTGAAGATATTTGAAAAAGAATTTATAAATTTATGGGAACTAAGAAAAAATATAAGTACCGTAAATACTGATATAAAAAATAGAATAAGTCCAAATTTAAAAGTTTTTGATTTAATTTTAAGCGGACTATATGGAAGATATTGTTACGTGCAAAATAAATCTGAGAGAGATTCTTATAAGGTGGAAAAAATTATGAAGAAAATGAATATATCTAAATTATCTAAAAAGAATTTTTCCTATTTATCAGATGGAGAAAAACAAATATCTCTTATTGCAAGGGCATTAATCAAAAAACCAAAAATCTTAATCCTAGATGAACCAATCGCAAATTTAGATTATAAATCAAAGTTTTTTGTAGTTGATAAGATTAATGCATTATCAAAATTAAATACCAAAAT
This sequence comes from Prochlorococcus sp. AG-459-D04, assembly GCA_003212035.1. Lineage (GTDB taxonomy): Bacteria > Cyanobacteriota > Cyanobacteriia > PCC-6307 > Cyanobiaceae > Prochlorococcus_A. The sequence continues at coordinate 47,646 of QCRA01000002.1, read as the reverse complement.
TTTATGCGTCACTCATGATATTTCAATGATTACAAAAGTTTATGACCGAGTCATAATGCTAAAAGATGGCAAGATAATCGCTGATGGAGATCAAAATAAGGTTATAAATAATGAAAATCTTAATAAGTTATATGGTATTCAATTAGAGGTAACTAAAAGTAATGGACTTTGGAATATAAACAGATTATCTAAATAACAATTATTAAAATAATTATCGCGATAGCAAAAAATACTAATTTTTTATTTTTTAAAAATGAAGCGGATTTATATTTAAATGAAGAAGATCCACATCTAGAGCAAACAATCTTACCTCCTAAAGATCGATCTGAGACGAATGAAGAACTTCCACAATTAAAACAAACTCTATTTACGCTCATCTAAAATAAAGTATTTAGCAATTCTATCTAAATTATATTCCTAAATACTATGTAAAGAAAAACTTCAAAAATGCTATGATAATGAGAATCTATTGCAATAAGTAATTTTTTAGTGCATAATTGATAATAATTCTCATTATCATAATTAAATAAATGAATTTCCATAGTTATGGAGAAGCCCCGTCAAAATCAGTAAGGATAATAACTGGTCAATCAGTACTAATAGATCCTTCATCAAGACCAAAAGGGACATGCCTAGAAGTTGTAAGTGGCATTGCAAGAGTTTTTTGTCCTTGTGAAGAAACTGAAGGAATGACACTCGCATTTTTACAGTCAGGAGATCAATTAAGAACGGACCTTTTATGTAGCGAAGGTGTCTGCGTTGAAGCATTAACAGATTTGTCGTTTCACAGCAATGTAAATATTGATGAGAATATTGGTTTCGATGCAGTAAATGAATGGACTTTGCAACTCCTTAGGATTAGACACTTAGGAAATGCAGAACAACGATTACAAGCATTGTTTTCAATACTAGTAAATCGTCTAGGTAGAAGATGTGGTCAATGGTGTGAGCTACCTTTTAGGTTAACTCACGAACGGATTGGAGAATTAATCGGTTCGACACGAGTAACATCAACGAGATTAATTTCTAAATTAAGATCATCTGAGTTATTAATAGCTCCTATTGGAACTCAAACAGTCAGCGTTGCTCCCTCTTTTATTGAAACATCGCCGCTATAAAAATATGAAGGAATCACAATCACTCACAAACAACTTGTTAATGGAAGTTGATATTTTATCGAATAGACTCAGAAATATCAAGCAATCCTACAAAACCACAGAAAATAAAGCATTGAAGGGAAGGTTATTTTCTGAAAACAAAAATATTTTTAAAAGAGTTAAAGAGATTAATAAAATAGCTGAGCTATTAAATAAAAATAATACTGAGAAAATTAACTTTTCTAATTTACTTGTTGAGATAACAAAAAGAACATTAAATGAAAATAAATTTGAAAGTAATCTATTTTTTATTTAAATCACTATCTATCAATAAGATTGCAGAAGGTTGATTAGACGCAAATTTTACTTTGCCAAGTATGTTTGCGAATTCATCTTCTGATTTTGTTTGAGCCTCAATGATTGGATCTAAAAATACGTTGGTTCTTGTATCTGAAATTCTTTCTGAAATAGAATAAAGTTGTTGCAGAGATGAAGTTAAATCAGCCTCCATGTTGAAAGAATAAGAAATCAAATCCTCTATTGAATCCCATGTTTGAACTGGTGCAGGAATTTCATCTAATTTTACGCTTTGTCCTCTTGCGATTAAGTAATCTGCAAATTTCTGGGCATGTTCCATTTCACCTTGTGATTCACTTAGAAAATAAGACGCAAATCCATTTAAATCACGTTCTTGAAACCAGAGGTATATAGAAAAATATTGAACATTGGCATATCTTTCCATTGTTAAATGTTCAAAAATATTATCTAATAAACTTTTTTCAATTGGTTGTGCGACAGCTCTTCCAGATGGACCAAAATTAATTAATTTCTTTACCTGTAGATTATTTTCTTTCATTGCTCAATAAGAAACTACATAAATAATACAACATTTTGTATAAATAAGTAATTAATTAATCCTATAAATTAAATTAAATAATATGATAATGAAAATCACTCGCAATACTGTAAATGAATTTGGAGTACAGTTTTTCTGAACTGATATTAACTAATAAAATATATAAAAGTAAAAAAAAGAAATGTAAAAAGAAAAAATGCTCTAATTGGAAAGGGGGGAAGTGTAATTGCCTATAAAAAAAGTCTAATAATATTCCTTATATGATCCAGGATATAAAAAATAAAAACTATTTTTATTAATGGAAAGAGAACATTTTTCACCATTATTAAGGAGATTATTAATATCAGTTCTTACCCTTAATATGTTTCCATTAATAATTACTTTATATATAAGAAATTCTCCATGAAATTCTTTAGAAATAACAATCGCATCACCAGATTCTGATCTTTTAATCGAAATAAATTTAGGAGAAATTGACATACTTTTTATAGTTGTATTTTTCAAATACTCTGAAATATTTATTTCACCTAAACAAGAAATATATGAATTACCACTTTTTTTGAGATTTATAATATTATTGCCCAAAATAAAACTACTAACGAATATTGTCTTGGGATTATTTAGAAGGTTAATTGGTGTATCAATTTGATGTATTTTCCCCTCATTCATAACGGCGACTTTATCGCAAATTGACATTGCTTCTTCCGGATCATGAGTAACCATCAATCCGCTTGCATTACACCCTTTTAGAATATTAGGGAGTTCGCTTCTCAATTTAAGTTTGACATGCATATCAAGACTACAAAAAGGTTCATCTAATAAAATAAAATTTGTACCTGGAGCAAGAGCTCTCGCAATTGCAAGTCTTTGTTTTTGGCCTCCAGACAATTCATGTGGGTACCTTCCAACAAAACTATCAAGACCAACAACATTTAATAAATAATCAACTCTAGATCTGTCTTTTTTATTTTTCAAACCAAACATTACATTTTCCAAAACAGTTAAGTGCGGGAAAAGTGCATAGTCTTGAAAAACCATACCAATATTTCTTTTCTCAGGACTAAGAATTTTTTTCCTACTTGAAATTTCCTTATCATTTAAAGAAATCCTCCCTTTAGAGGGGTATTCGAACCCCGCAATTAATCTTAAAAGAGTCGTTTTTCCGCAACCAGAAGGGCCAAGCAAACCTAATAATTCACCATTTTCAATTTTCAGGTTAATTTCGTTTAATATCCAATTTGAACATTCTCGCTTATCATATTTATGATGCAGATCATCAATTATTAACGCATCATTTTTCACTGAATTCTTCTTATTTAAATATATTAAGTTAGCAGAAAATATTCACCTTCAATACCCCCTGTATAATTTTATACACGATTTAATTTTGAATTTCAATGAGAAAGTCTGAAAGAGCAGAAATAATACGCAAGGAGCTCAAAAAGCTATATCCATCTCCTCCAATACCCCTTGATCATACAAATGCATATACACTTCTGGTCGCCGTAGTTTTAAGTGCTCAATCAACAGATAAGAAAGTTAATGAATTAACCAAAAGCTTATTTAAAGTTGCAGATGATCCAGAAAAGATGATGCAGCTAGGTATTAATGGCATTTACGAATACATAAAATTTTTAGGTCTATCTAATCAAAAATCTAAGAACATCTTTAACTTATCTAAACTATTGATTGAGAAGCATAATGGTATAGTTCCAGATTCTTTTGAGAAGCTTGAATCTCTTCCAGGGGTAGGCCATAAAACAGCATCAGTTGTAATGTCTCAGGTGTTTAAAATTCCCTCATTCCCAGTCGATACTCACATACATAGGTTGTCACAAAGATGGGGACTATCAAATGGAGATAGTGTAGTACAAACAGAAAAAGATCTAAAAAAAATATTTCCCGTTAATGATTGGAATACTCTACATTTGCAAATAATCTTTTATGGCAGAGAATACTGCACCGCAAGAGGCTGTGATGGAACAAAATGTTATTTATGTCGTACTCTTTACCCAAAAAGAAAAAAGAAATTTATATGTAAAAAACCCTAAGAAATTAATATAATGATTTAATTAGTTTTTAAATCATGAAATTAGCAATTACTGGTGCATCTGGGAAAACAGGTTATAGAATTACTGAAGAGGCAGTTAAAAAAGGATATAAAGTTAGGCAAATTATTAGAAAGAATTCGAAAGTTTCTAAAGGACTAGAGAATTTAGAAACAATTAGAGTTTCATTAGATAATAAAAAAGAACTTGATAAAGCCTTCAAAGATATTGATGCTTTGGTAATTGCTACTGGTGCGAGAGCATCATTAGATTTAACTGGTCCTGCAAAAGTTGATGCATTGGGTGTATATAGGCAATTGGAGAGTTGCAAAAGGATTGGCATTAAGAGAGTTATTTTAGTAAGTTCTCTTTGTACTGGTAAATTATTTCATCCATTAAACTTGTTTGGTTTAATTCTTATTTGGAAGAAAATAGGTGAAAACTTTCTACGAAATTCAAATTTCGAATGGACTATTATTAGACCTGGAGGATTAAAGGAAAATGAAGATATTAAATTTGAAAATATAAATTATTCAAAGGAGGATACTCAATATAATGGATCAATCCCAAGAAGATTAGTAGCTCAATGTTGTATAAATTCTTTGAAAAACAAAGATTCAATTAACAAATTAATAGAAGTAACTAGTTCAAATGATAATAAAAAAATATCTTTTAAAAAAGCTATGCAAATGATTTAAAAGATGTAAATATATAAAATAAAACTATGAAAATAAACCCTAAAATTGACGCATTACAATTAATGCTTACTGATTTAAGAACTAGAAATGAACCAATAAGACATAAAGCTGCATTCAAAGGCTGTCAACCAGAATTTCAAAGTCTTGTGTCAAGGTTAATAAAGCAGTTAGAGGACGAATTAGTGTCTGAAAAGCTTACAAATAGCGATAGTTAAAAAATTTAAACTACTTAAATGAACTTAATTTATCCAATTTTGCTTGTTCTGAAAGTTCATCATAACCTCCAAAAAATTTATTATCCAAAAGTATTTGAGGAAAAGTATTATGGCTACTTTTGGTCATTATTTTTTCGAAGCTTTCATCATTGTCTATTAAAATAACTTCGTGAGGGATAGATAAAGAATTTAGCAATCTTATTGCTCTTTTAGACCAAGGACAATCCTTTAAAATATAGACTTTTACACGTGATTCATTTGTGATTAAATCCTGATTTGAGATGTTGATAATTTTTTGTTCAAAAGAAATTAAAAATATGTCAGTACCTTTTTTTACAATGCATCCCTCCTCAAGGTGTCCCCCAAAGACATTACATCCCTCATCTGCGAAACTCAAATGAAGATGAACATCCCCTTTATTAAAATGACCATTAAGAGATACTATCTCTAGATTTCCTTCGAATTTATTTATCACTTGATTTCCTGGGCATTGAATACATACTGTTTTAAGATTGCCCACCACGCCCGAAACATAACCGTATAAATTATTTGCGAAAGAATATTCTTTGATTGATTTTATTAAATCAGATTCAGGAGATAGCTTTAGGCTATGAGGCTGCATTAGATATTATTTATAATTTTTTTAATATAAAACATCATTAATAATAAAGAGAAGAGGGGTTCATAATCTTTAGGATTCTGATTTAAATTAAATTTTAGAATTTAGTATTAGAAAAACTTTGGTCGGTTTCACTTTAATTTTAAGCTTCTGGAGAGTGTAATATTACTTTAATATAGAGAAACTAATTTGTTAATTAAAAAAAATTTCCAAAAATTGGCCTTTAATATTCCTAATTTATTATCGATATCTCGCCTTTTCCTTGTATTGCCTTTAATTCTTTTTTTAGAGATTAATAGACCTTTTTATGTTTTTATTTTAATTATTATTGGTGGTTTAACTGATTATTTTGACGGGTTAATTGCAAGAAAATACAATCTTAAAACAAGATTAGGAGCCATCCTTGATCCCTTAAGCGATAAAGTATTTTATTTAATTCCTTTAGTATTTCTCTGCAAAAATAATTTAATACCTTTCTGGTCTTTAACATTAATTTTATATAGAGAGTTAATAATCTCTAGCCTGAGGAACATAACAAAAGACGGTTTGCCGGCATCCCAGTTGGGCAAATTTAAAACATTTTTCTTTTTTATTTCAGTAATCACATTCTTTTCACCATTAAAAATAAGACTTTTGAATAATCTTGCTTTAGCTTTTTATTGGATAGGATTCATCCTGACTTTTGTCACTTTATTTGGCTACTTAAGAATTAAAAAGAATATTATCTGAATTTTCATCAAAGCCATCACCCTTTTTATGATTAAAATCTTTTACAAAACTATCCTTTAATCCATTAAGTAAATCAAATTTTGGTTCCCAATCCAAATCACTCTTAATCTTCGAAATATCAGTCTGATAATGATTTAATCTGATTGGGAATCCCTTTCGAGATTTAGGGTTTAATTTTTGATAATCAAATGTTCTAAGTGTAATCTCATTTTGGTTAAATCCAAGAACATTCGCACAGAAATAAATTAAGCCCTTAATTGTTACTCCTCTTTCACCTGAACAGTTGTAGATATTATTTTTAGAATTTTCAAAATTCATGCACTTAATCATTACATCAGTTAGATCCGAAACATGACCCAGCTGGGTGATTAAAGACCCGTCACCGGGGATTGGGATGGATTTATTGGTAAATAATCTTTCAAAAAACCAATTTTCAATTTTATTATAATTTCCTGGTCCATAAATATAAGTAGGTCTAAAACTTGTAAAAGGAATTTTTTGGTTTATCAACCAATTTTCTGTCTCAAATTTTCCTTTATGACGACTATTTGGATCAATCGGATCATTTTCAGATAAGGGTAATTCACAATTATCTTTATAAACTCCTGCTGAGCTGACATAGATATATCTATAGAAAGAGTTGTCTAGATTTTCTATAAGAAGTTTAGTTTGTTCTAACTCTCTGCCAGAAATGTCATAGATAACATCATACTTTTCATTTTTCAGTTTTACTATACTTTCTAAATTATTCCTATCACCCTTGATTAGATTTGTTTTTTCAGGATTAATTTTATTACCTCTCGTAAAAATATCAATATTATGATTTTGGCTTAATAACTTTCCAACCAGAGACTTACCAACAAATCTAGTGCCACCCATTACAAGAATTTTCATATTTAAAAAATATTTTACTGAAGTAGTAATCTTAAATAGAATTACATAATGAATAGTACTACTAAGAAGTAATTAATGAAAAGGATTATTCTATGGAACTAATACCAGCTATCGATTTAATGAATGGGAAGTGTGTAAGGCTTTTCAAGGGGGACTTTAATAAAAGAAAAGACTTCAAAAAAGAGCCACATGAGCAGGCTGAATTTTGGGAAAGCGAAGGAGCAAAATATTTACATATAGTCGATTTGGATGCTGCAAAAACTGGATTACCAACAAACGATAGATCAATAAAAAAGATTGCAAAAAAAGTTAATATACCCATTCAAATTGGTGGGGGTATAAGGTCTCAAGAAAGAATAGAACAATTATTTTCTTATGGTATTGAAAAAGTTATCATGGGAACCTCTGCAATAGAAAATAAAGAGTTAGTTAAAGACTTATCAAATAAATTTCCTGGAAGGATAATTGTAGGTATAGATGCAAAAGATGGAAAAGTTAGTACAAGGGGTTGGCTTGAGCAATCTAATATTTTAGCTAAAGATCTAGTAAAGGAGTTTTCGTCATTCAAAATAGCTAGTTTTATTGTTACAGATATAAATACTGATGGGACTTTAGAAGGAACTAATGAAGAATTCATAAAAAACATACTTGAAATTACTGATGTTCCAGTAATTGCCTCAGGAGGTGTTGGTTCGATTTCTGATTTATTGTCATTAGTTAAATTTGAAAACTCTGGACTTTTTGGAGTAATTGTGGGGAAAGCTCTATATGAAAATAAATTTACAATATACGAAGCAAATAATGTATTATCTTCAGAAAGACTAACTGACTTAGATTTAAAAAATAATTTCTACGCATAATTAAATGATAAAAATTAATTAAAGGCTGGTATTTGCAGTAATTGTTAGTTAATTTTGTATAAGATAAAAGAAATCTAGTCTTGGAATTAATTTCAAAAAAATCGATATTAATCATTGCTCCAAGCTTAATAGCAGAATCTTTATCGCTTAAGTTAACATCACTAGACCAAAATTTAGATATCAATTTTAATAATGGAATAGGTAATAAAACTCCAGATTTAGTTATATGGAATGTGCTTAATTTCCAATCAGAAGATCTTATAAGGTTAGAATTATTAAAACTCAGAGAAAGATATGATGAGTCAAAGTTTCTAATAATACTCTCTGGTGAACTTGTCTATGAAGCAAAAAATATTCCATCATTAAATGCAGAAGGTTTTCTTTTAAATCCCAGCGCGGAAAAAGTTCTTGAATCAATCGAAACCATACTAAATGGCGGAAGGGTATTTGATATTGAAAATAATTCCATGGTTCAATTAAACAAAGATAAACCCCTTTCTTTTAGTCAAAAAATACTAACATCAGGTCTTAAACAAATAGATACTGAAATTAACTATATATTCAAATATGTCAATTCTGATTCTACTCCAGAATTTTATAAATTTATTTTAAAAGGAAGATTAAGAGAACTGATTACAGCTAAATCTTTTCTTATTTTTTTATGGGGTAATTCACTAGAACTTTATACAGAGGCGGTTTACACTGAAAATAAAATCAATCTAGAAAATAAGAATACTGTATTCATTAAAGATAAAAATACTATAGAAATATGGAATTTAATTTTTGATAGACTAAAAGAAAGGTATAGCTTAACAAACCTACAGGTTGAATTTAATAATTCATCAATAGTTCTCTCTGGAATAAAGAAAGAATTCATTTCACGCCTAATATGCAAAATGTTAGATGAGTTAGATAATTTAATTAAAAATATAAAGGAAAACTATAACGAGAAAGATTTTAAAGATGATTTAAATTCTCTTATAAAAGAACTTAAAGTTAATACTGTTTCAAATATCACGGACAGCTATTTTAGATTAAAAAAAGGAAGCGAGTCAGTTTCAATAAATGATTTTATTTATAGTGAAGTAAGTTGTGAGGAGATAGATAAGGAATCTCATGAATCAATATTGTTTATTAAGCCAATTATTCAAAATGAAGCTCTTGAATATGATGGAAAGTTATTACCTCTATATGAAACAGAATCGTTTTTGATCCTTGAAAATATAATTTCAAATTGGATAATAAGAAACTGTAATTTATTAGCCTCTGAAATATTTAATATTTGTTCTTATTGGCCTGAATTAAGAACTGTACTTATAAATCCAGAATTACAATCGACAAGAAATTTTGAAAGGTTTAGAAATAGTATTAATAACTACAATCGCTGGCATGATTATATTTATGTGCCTATCTATTTGTATGAGAGTAAACGAGAATATATTGATATTATCGATAAAAAATTTACCCGTTACTTTAAAAATGAAAATAGGGAGAAGGAATTAGAGAATCTAGAATGGCTACAAAAACAAGTTACATTGTTAGTTGAGATAAGAGATGCCGTAGCACCGCAGTTAGAAATTGCGGTAAAGTATATCGGTAATCTTTTCGTAACTTTTCTCACAAAAGTCGTTGGCAAAGCTATCGGACTAGTTGGGAAAGGAATCCTACAAGGATTAGGAAGGTCAAGTTCCAAGTAAGTTTTAAACTTTAATGAAAATAGTTCAATGGTTCCTAATAGCATTAATTTTCTTAAGTCCATACAAAGCAAATGCCTCTAGAGATAGTAATAGTTACGATGGCAACATCTTTCCTATATATGCAGGAAACGGAGCAATAGTTCCTCCTCAGACAAATCTTCAGGAATCATTAAAAAATAAAAGAGTTGCAGTTTTATTTTTTTATCTTGATGACAGTTCTGATAGTAAAGCTATGGCTCCGATAATTTCTGGTTTAGATTTGATATGGAGAAATAATATAGATATCATTGCTCTAACTACAGATGAATTACAGGATAAAAAAAAGTCTGATCTTCCAAATGAACCTAATTATTATTGGAACGGATTAATCCCACAAACCATTATTATAAACAGTGATGGCGTAGTTAAATATGATCAAAATGGAACGATTAATATCGATGAATTAAACAAAGTTATAGGAGAACTAAAAGGGATTGATATAGATGATACGACATTTTCTGTAGAAAGTTTTAATGAATACAACAGTATCATTTCTGAAAAAAAAGATAAAAACAAAACCTAATTTTAGAATAAATGATATTAATATATATCCTCTTACTTATCTTATTTTTTTTAATTATTTCAGATTTATATATTAAAAACTCACCCAAATCAAAGTTATTTCTCGTACCTATAAATTACAAAATCAAAAGAAGAGATAGTTTAAACGAATTAATTATTAATTTTAAAATAACTAATAAAAGTAAAACCAAAGAGACAATGGTAAATAATATAAATTTTGAATTAGATTTTTTCAAAAGAAAGGGTAACGAATATTGCCGAAATTTTAAATATCAAGAAGAAATTTATATATATGACAAAAATAAATTAAAGAATTTAAACAATTATTGGCCAACAACAATTATCAAGTCAAATTCAGAATTATTTGTAAGAGTCATATATAAATTTAGCAATAATGATTTTAGAAAAAAAATAAAATATCTATGGTTAAAAGTATTTTGGGAGAACTATGGACATTTTGGTATTTCAAAAAATAAGGATTGTTTGTTAATTAATTTAGATGGTCCAAAAAGTAGTCCTCAAGAAGTTTTTGAAATTTCATTAAACAATAAATATAAAGCTTTTGCTATTAAAACTGATTTACTTGGCTGCTTTGATGACCCAGTTAATACTGTGATTGAATACTGTAAAGGAATTGTAGAAAAAAATGATATTTTAATAATCGGTGAGAGTCCATTAGCGATTATGCAAAATAGATATATTTCCCCTCAAAATTTAGAATATAGTTTATTTTCGAAAGCTTTATGTTATTTTTTTCACCCCACAAGCAGTCTCGCAACAGCATGTGGAATGCAATTATTAATAAATAGAATTGGATTAACAAGAATAACTACTGCATTATTTGTTGGATTTCTCTTCAAATTAGTTGGTATTAAGGGTATGTTTTATAGATTAACTGGTTCAGAATCATCTCTCATTGATGATATAAGCGGTACAGTTACACCTTATGATAAGAGTATAGTCATGGGTCCTCTCAATGCGGATTTATTTTGTAAGGAGGTCTCGAAATATCTAAATATAGATGTTGCTGTAGTCGATGTTAATGATCTTGGAGGTGTAAAAGTCGTAGCTAGTTCAAATAAAACAGTAAATAAAATACTCAAAAGAAACTTAATATCTAATCCAGCTGGCAATGGAGATGAAAAAACCCCTATAGTATTAATAAGAGAAAAAAAGTAAATGAAAAAAGATACCTCTTATTCTTTTCAATCTAAAAAAGGAATGGAAGTAACTTTTGAAGAACTTCATATAAGGCACATTAATCTTTTAATAGATATTAAAAATAAAAAATTTAATAATTGGTTTTTAAAGATGGCGATTATAAACACTTTTGATGACTTAAAAATCTTTTTAAATAATCTTAAGAAAAATAAAAATAAATGCATAATTGCCATATCTGGAACCGAAATTATTGGTTATTTGAATATTTTTCCTTTAAACAAAAAAGAAACTTGCTTAAAAATATCTATGCCTATTTTAATTAGTAACAAATGTTCATTAACAGATAAGCAATTAACTATAGGATTGATAAAAAAATCTATCTCAATAAAAGATATTAAAACTTCAAGTTGGGTTATTAACGCTGATATAAATAATGTTGACCTCATATCAACCGCAAGAGAATTAGGCTTTCAACCTTTAGGAGAGATAATCCTTTGGGATGGTTATAATTTAAATAAATCTAAGAAGCAAAATACCAATGCCTATGCATTAATTAATGAATTCCAAACCATTAATAAACAAAATATATTGAAAATAGTGAATTTCATAAGATCAAATCAATCTCCCTTAATAAGAAATATTTTAGATTTTAATCAAGACGATATTTTAAAAAGAAATAACTCTAAAAGTGGTGCCTTAATTTATGAAAATTCAGTTTTATGTACAATTTTAAAAGATATAAATCATAAAAATGAGGAAATTTACACTTTAACTATTAGTAGATATTGGGATAAGAGATACAATTCTATATTAAAAGAATTTATAAAAAGATTTTTTGAAAAATCGCCTGTTTCATATTTAAAAACCTATAAAGAAAATTCTCAATTAAATCTTTTTCTCGAAGAATGTAATCTCAAAGAAAAAAATCAAGAAATTATTCTTATCAGGAACACAATAGTTAAGAATGAAGCGAAACAAGTAAATAAAATAAATCAATCATTGGAATCAATCATTGAAAAATTAAGTCCACGAGGTAATCCATATCCATCTCCTTTTCCATTAAAAACAAAGTGAAATTTTGCAAACCCAAACCCAAGTCAATTTTGAGTTTGGATGTAGGTACCAAAAGAATAGGATTAGCTTATTGTGATCCTCTATGCATAACATCAAACATACTTCCAGCAGTAAAAAGGTTTGAAAATAATCAAGAGATTAAAATCATTAAGAATCACATAAATGACCTAAATTTGACTGGGTTTATTGTGGGTATTCCACTTGATGATGAAGGTCAAATGACCACTCAATCTATTGACTGTAAAAATTACGGTCAATTACTTTCAAATGAATTAAAGCTTCCATTTTCATTCGTCAACGAACATAGTTCGACTTGGGAATCTTCAGATAGATTTGGAATAAAAAAAGATAAATCGGGTTTGATTGATAGTTTTTCAGCAAAAATAATACTTGAACAATGGATCGAAGAAGGTCCTGAATTAGAAGAATTAGCTGGTAAACCTCAGATAAAATATTAGTATTAGAAAGGATAGAATTTTTAAAATGAAAAAAACCAATTCAAATTATAATTTTGATGCACAGACACTAATATTAAATGATTCAAATGGAAATAAGCTATTTTGTTATCTTGAACAATTAGTTAGTGTTGAAGGTCAAGAATATGCATTATTAACACCAGTTGATACTCCAGTAAGTCTTTTCAAGATAAATGAAAAAGATGAACCTGAACTAATTGAGAAAATAGATAAAAATGAACAAATACTAAAAAATGCTGAAGCGGTTCTTCAAGAACATGATTTAAGACTTATTAGATCAGCAGTTACATTAACAGTATCAGGAGAACTTGAAGAACCAATTTATGATGAATTAGAAGAAGATTACGTCAATGATGATACTGAGAGTTATGAATTACTTGTTAACTTTAATCTTTTTGACCAAGAATATGGCTTATATATTCCACTAGATCCTTTTTTTATTGTGGGCAAATTAAAAGACAAAGAGGCCTTATTAGTTGAAGATGAAGAGTTCGATAAAATTCAACCTATGATTGAAACTGAGCTTGAAAAAAGTAGCTCTTAAAATAAATGAGATCTACCCTAAAAGTCAATTGGGATTCAAACTTGCCAATATATGCGATTTCTCAATCTGATTTAAAAAAAAAAGACATTCATTCTTTATTGATAGACGTTGATGGGACTCTAGTAAATAGAAAATCAAATATGATCCCAAAAGATGTAAAAAATTGGATCATAGAATCTAAAAAACTTTTCTCTTTATATTTAATAAGTAATAATCCATCAAAAAAAAGAATCTCAAAAATAGCGAAAGAATTAAATTTAAGGTACAAATACAATGCATCAAAACCAAGAAAAAAAGTAACTTTGAATGTTATCAAAGAAATTGGCAAAGAGCCAAAAAATATTGCCATTATTGGCGACAGAATTTTTACAGATATTATTGTTGGGAATAGATGTAATATAAAAACAATATTAGTTAAGCGATTAAATAAAGATGGCTTGCCTATAAAATTTAATTTAATTTTGAAAATAGAAAAATTAATTTCTTATTTTTTAAAATGAAAACTTGGGTTATAAAAATTGGTACTAGTATTTTAAGAGGAACAGAGGAAACATCTACAGAAGAAGTTATTGAAACTCTCTCTAGATCCTTTACAAATTTTCTTTCAAAAGGGAACAAATTAATTTTAGTAACTAGTGGAGCCGTTGGATTAGGTTGCCAAAAATTAAATATTAAAACGAGACCAAATGATTTAAGTACCCTTCAAGCTACTGCTGCAGTAGGTCAAGTTAATTTAATGTCCTTATACGATAAAGTATTTAATAAATTAGGTCATAATATTGCTCAAATTTTAATAACTAAAGCTGATTTCAATTCAAGAGAATCCTTTAATAACGCTTCTAAAACTTTAAAAAAATTAATCGATTTGAATGTAATTCCAATAGTAAATGAAAATGATACCGTAGCAAATGAAGAACTTAAATATGGAGATAATGATACCCTCTCTGCTTTAGTTGCCTTAGCTATAAATGCTGACAAGCTTATTTTATTAACCGATATTGAAAATCTATACTCAAAAGATCCTCGCAATAATAAAGATGCGCAACCTATTAAAGAAGTTCATAATAGTGAATTAAAAGAAATTAAAGATAAAAATAATCAAAACTCAAATAATGAATGGGGAACAGGAGGAATTTCTACAAAATTAATTTCTGCAGAAATAGCTACAAAAGGAGGAGTTGAAGTCCAACTAGTAGATGGAACTAATAAAAAAAACTTAATTGAAATTTTTAATAATAATAAAATTGGGACGTTATTTTATCCAGTAGAAAAACCTATAGGAAACAAAAAAAGTTGGCTTTCACATGCAATTCAAACAGTAGGGAAAATCACTTTAGATGATGGCGCTTCATTTGCAATTAAAAAAAAAGGTGCCTCACTTTTAGCGGTTGGTGTTAAGCATGTAGAAGGAAACTTTACGATTAATCAGGCAGTTAAAATCGTAAACACAAATGATAAAGAAGTTGCAAAAGGTTTAGTATCAATAGGCAGCGATAAATTAAGAAGTATCTTAAATAATAAAGAAAATAACAACTCCTCGATAATCGTCGTACACAGAGATGTTCTTGCTCTCTCTTAGGAAAAATTAAAACTGAAAAATGCTTTTAAGTGATTTAGTTGATCTAATAAAAAAAGGAAATTCAAATTTTATTAGTGCCAATATTTTCGAAGATTTAAATATAGATGATGCTGCCTCATTAGATACTGCAGTTAAGCATCAAATATCTTTTTTAGAAGAAAATAACATCCTTAAAGAAAAATTAGATCAAACTAAAGCATCAGCAATAATAACTACTAACAACGGTGAAATCGTTAGTGCCCTAAAGAAACTCAATATATCAAACGTAATCGTTAAAAATCCAAGAATTGCATTTGCAGAAGTATTGGATTGTATATATAAAACTATCAATTTAAAACCAGGAATTCACGCTTCAGCGGTTATAGATAAAACAGCAATAATTGGAGCAGATTGCCATATTGGACCTAATGTCTATATTGGAGAAAATACTGTAATTGGAGACAATAATCATATTCTTCCTGGATCATCAATTTTAGGCAATGTTCGAATAGGAAATAATAATATAATTCATCCAAATTGTGTAATTTACGAAAATACCACTCTAAAAAATAATTGTGTAATTAATTCAAATTCTGTTATTGGTTCTGAAGGATTTGGTTTTATTCCTAAAAATGGCAAATGGGTAAAGATGCCACAAAAAGGTGGTGTAAAAATAATGAGTTTCGTAGAAATTGGAACGAATTGTTGTATCGATAGACCCGCAGTTGGATTTACTTTTATTGATGAGGGAACAAAGTTGGATAATTTAATACAAATAGGTCATGGAGTAAAAATTGGAAAGAATTGTGCATTTGCAGCTCAAGTTGGTATCGCTGGAGGAGCAAATATTGGAGATGGTGTTATTTTGGCAGGGCAAGTAGGAGTCAATAATAGAGTAAAAGTTGGTAATAATGTCATAGCGAGTTCAAAATGCGGAATTCATTGTGACATAGAAGATGGAAAGGTAATTAGTGGTTTCCCTGCGATGGAAAATAAATCATGGCTAAGGAGTTCAAGTATTTTTAAAAAATTACCAGAATTAGCAAAAAAACTTAGACAATTAGACAAGCAATAATTTATTGTTCTATTAAACAAAAATTTAAATGAAGAAATATAAGATTGTTTTATTGTCAGGAGACGGAATTGGACCAGAGATTTCAGAAGTTTCAAAAAAAATTTTAAACAAGCTTTCAAAAAATCATAATTTCGATATTGAGATTATTGAAAAATTATTTGGAGGGATAGCTTATGAAAAATATGGGACTCCGGCTCCAGATGAGACACTAGATCAATGCAAAAAAAGTGATGCTGTACTTTTAGCATGTGTTGGAGATATTAAATATGACTCTCTTGAAAGAGAATTAAGGCCAGAAAGTGGGTTACTAAAGTTAAGATCTTCCCTAAACCTTTTCGCAAATATCAGGCCTGTCAAAATAAGAAAATCTCTATTAGATTCAAGTACATTAAAAAAAGAAATCGTTGAGCATGTAGATCTTATTGTTGTAAGAGAATTAATAGGGGGAATTTATTTTGGGAAACCAAGAGGACATATAACAAACACAAAAATCCCAAAAGCTTTCAATACGATGGTTTATGATTCGGCCGAAATAGAGAGAATAACTGAAATAGCAATAAAAATTGCAAACCAAAGAAATAAAAAAATATGTTCTGTTGATAAATCAAATGTTCTTGAGGTTAGTCAATTGTGGAGAGATACAGTTTTAAATATCACTTCAAAAGATAAAAATATATCTATAAGCAATATGTACGTTGATAATGCAGCGATGCAATTAGTTAGAGATCCTAGTCAATTTGATGTAATTTTAACAAGTAATTTATTTGGAGATATTTTAAGCGACTTAGCCGCAATGTTAACTGGTTCTATTGGTATGCTTCCATCTGCTTCTCTAAACAATGATGGTCCAGGAGTTTTTGAACCTGTTCATGGTTCGGCTCCTGATATAGCAGGTAAAAACATAGCAAATCCTATAGCAATGCTTTTATCTGCTTCTATGATGTTAAAAATTGGATTAAATGAAGAAAAAGCCTCAGAAAATTTAGAAACTGCCATTGATAAAGTTTTATCAAAAGGATTTAGAACAGCAGATTTAGCTGATGGGTCCTCTGAAGTTTTATCTTGTAGTGAAATCGGAGATAAAATAATGGATGAAATTTAAAAAAAAATTAATAAATAAAAAAATATTTTTAAGTAAAACATAAAGTTGGCATATGACCTGTCAGAATCATGAGATATTGTTTTTAAAAAATGTCAAAACGTCATCCAGTAGTTGCTGTAACAGGATCTTCAGGAGCAGGAACAAGTACAGTAAAAAGAGCCTTTGAGCATATTTTTGCAAGAGAAGATATTGTTCCGGCAGTTGTAGAAGGTGATAGTTACCACAGATTTGAAAGAATGCCAATGAAAAAAGCTATGGCAGAAGCTCTTTCAAAAGGTGAAAATTTCTCTCATTTTGGCCCAGAGGCTAATCTTTTTGACAAGTTAGAAGAACTTTTTAAAATCTATGGTGAAACTGGAGGAGGAAAGAAAAGATATTATCTACATAGTCTTGAAGAAGCAGAAGAACATAATACAAGACTTGGGACATCCTTAGAACCTGGACAATTTACTCCATGGGAAGATATTCCTGAGGGAACAGATGTACTTTTTTATGAAGGTTTGCATGGCGGGGTAGAAGGGGATGGATACAATGTTTCCTCTTATGCTGATTTGCTTGTTGGTGTTGTTCCGATAACAAATTTAGAGTGGATTCAAAAAATCCATAGAGATAACGCAGAGAGAGGTTACTCAGCGGAAACCATTGTGGATACTATATTGAGAAGAATGCCTGATTATATAAATCACATATGCCCACAATTCAGCAAAACCGATATTAATTTCCAAAGAATTCCCACAATTGACACCTCCAACCCTTTCATATGCAGGAATATCCCAACTCCTGATGAGAGCTTTGTGATCATACATTTCAGAAAAGGTGCAAGAGAGAAATGGGGTATTGATTTTCAATACTTGCTTGGAATGATTAACGATTCATTTATGTCAAGTCCAACAAGTATAGTTGTAAATGGAGGAAAAATGGGATTCGCAATGGAACTAATTCTCACTCCAATAATTCATAAAATGATTGAGGAGAAAAATAAATAATATTTAATTTTGGATTATCAACTCAAATCATTAAATTTTAACTTTGAAGAGTTTTTAATCTAGAGGATTTCAAATTTTTATATATCTTTCTTGATAAAAGTACCTAATTTAGATTTAAATAGAAAAAACAGAAAACATTGTGTCATTAATCGACTGGTTTGCCGCAAGGCGTAAAGATCAATTTGTTGGGAAAGTTTCGCAAGATACTGATGAGGGAGATGGTTTGTGGGTTAAATGTTCAGAATGTTCGCAAGTAGCCTATAGAAAAGACCTCATTTCAAATTTCAATGTTTGTAGTAATTGTGGACACCACAATAGGATTAATAGCGATGAAAGGATAAATATAATTGCTGACAAAAATTCATTCGAGGAGTTTGATAGTTCACTAAGTCCTACAGATCCTTTAGGTTTTAAAGATAGAAGAGCTTATGCTGATCGAATTAAAGAAAGTCAAGCAGGTACAGGTTTAAGAGATGGAGTCGTAACAGGTATCTGTTCTGTAAATTCAATGCCTTTAGCATTAGCTGTTATGGATTTTCGATTTATGGGAGGATCCATGGGTTCAGTAGTTGGTGAAAAAATTACAAGGATAATTGAGAAAGCAACTTTAGAAAATTTTCCAATTCTTATTGTTTGCGCATCAGGAGGGGCAAGGATGCAAGAAGGTATGTTAAGTCTCATGCAAATGGCAAAAATATCTGGAGCACTAAAAAAACATAAAGAAAAAAATCTCCTTTATATGCCCTTGTTAACTCATCCAACCACTGGAGGGGTAACAGCAAGCTTTGCAATGTTAGGTGATTTAATTTTGGCGGAACCCAAAGCTCTTATTGGTTTTGCTGGAAGAAGGGTTATAGAACAAACATTAAGAGAAAAATTACCCGATAATTTTCAAACAGCTGAATATCTGCTTGAGCATGGTTTTGTTGATGTAATAGTTAAAAGGAAAGATCTCAAAGATACTTTGACTAAAATTTTAAAAATTCATGGTGTAAAAGAACTTGTAAAAGCAAATATGTAAAATGAGAATTATTTCAAATTTCTTTTACTTTTCTTTAAGCCTTTTATTTTTCATTTTAAATTTTGCTCCATATTCTTATGGGATAGGAAATGTTGACTGGGTCCTATTAAAAGAGAATAATGAAGGGAAAGAATGGCTTGATAAAGGTAGTATTAAGCCGCTTCCAAATGGTGAAATAAGTGTCTTAACAAAGTTCTTTAAAAATCCAACTAATTCGGATGATAATGGAGAGTTATTACTTTATGTAATGAGAATTAATTGCGATGAAAAAAAATTCAAAGATACTTCCATAAATGGAATACCTCAATTCAATTCAAAATGGCAAACTTCTAATAATGATGAACTCATAGATATTGTTATTGAAAATAGCTGTTCAGAGTTTATTAATGGATAAGAATGAATTCTAAAAATAAAAAATTAAAAATAGCAATAGCTGGACTAGGGTTTGGTAAAAAAGTTCATTTAGAGGCATTAAAAGAGTCTGATTACTTAACTCCTGTAGCTATTTATCATTACAAGAAAAAACAAAAATCGATGTTAGAAAAAGAAACGGGCTTAGATTTTTTTCATGATTGGGATGACTTAATTAAATCTCCAAAAATTGATGGAATTATAATTGCTACCCCTCCTGAATCAAGATTTAAATTAGCCAAAAGCGCACTTGAGAACAATAAAAATTTGCTTCTAGAAAAACCCGTTTCAATATCCTCCTCAGAAATAGAAGAGCTTCAGAGAATATCTTTGATTAATAATTTAAGCGTATGTGTTGATTTTGAATATAGAGCAGTACCTCTTTTCCTTCAGACAAAAAAACTTATTGATGAAAACATCTTAGGAGATATTTATTTAGTCAAATTAGATTGGTTAATGGGCAGTAGATCCGACACCAAAAGATCCTGGAATTGGTATTCATTGGAAGAAAAAGGTGGAGGAGTTATTGGCGCCTTAGGTACTCATGCATTCGATATGTTGAATTGGTTTTTTGGAGAAGCAATAAACGTGTCTGGCAAGTTATCAACATCAATAAAAAAAAGACCTTTACCTAATTCATCTGATTTAAATGATGTTACGAGTGAAGACGTATGTTTAGCCAATGTAGAAATATCAAACTACAGCTCGAATCTTATTCCATGTCAGGTATCTTTATCATCGATTTCTAAAAATGGTAGAGGATTTAGTTTAGAAATATATGGAAGCGAAGGTTCACTTATTCTTAAAAGCGAAAACCAAAAAGATTATGTACATGGTTTTAATTTGAAATATTCAAACAACGAAAATAAAATACAAAATCTAACTGCAGATTCAAGTTTTAATTTTGAAAAAACATGGACTGATGGGAGAATCGCTCCAGTTTTGAGAATTCAAAATTTATGGGCTCAGAGTATAACTAATAGAACACCTGTAATCCCAGGCTTATGTGAGGGACTTGCTAGTCATAAAGTTTGCGAAGCCATAAGAGAATCTTCGAAAAGTGGAATAAGTATCAAAATTTAAGGCTATACATTTATAAGTAGCAATTATCACCCGATAAAGTATTGGATTGATTTTATTTTTTTTTCATATTCTGGAAAAATCAATTGAACTGAACTATTAAAGAATGGCTTTAAATTATTACAAAAATGAGCTTAAAGAAAATGCTCAATTACTAGCATCTAAAGGAAAAGGGATATTAGCGGTAGATGAATCCACTAAAACAGTAGGTAAAAGACTCGCTGGAATTGGCGTTGAGAATACTGAAGAAAATAGGAAAGCATATAGAGGAATGCTTTTTACTACAGAAGGTCTTGGCAAATATATAAGTGGAGCAATCCTCTTCGAAGAAACTCTTTATCAGAATCACCAAGATGGTGAGTCAATGGTTAAGAAACTAAATGATTTAGGTATTATTCCAGGTATAAAGGTCGATAAAGGCCTAAATCCACTTCCAGGAGGAGGAGATGTAGAAACTTTCTGCTCTGGCCTAGATGGGTTAGTTGAAAGAGCAGCAAAATATTATGAACAAGGTGCCAGATTTGCAAAGTGGAGAGCAGTTCTGCAAATTACAGATGATGGTTGTCCTTCAAAACTATCAATTCAGGAGAATGCTTGGGGATTAGCAAGGTATGCGAGATCAGTTCAAGAATCTGGTTTGGTACCAATTATTGAACCTGAAATCTTAATGGACGGAGACCATACTATTGAAAAAACTGCTGAAGTACAAGAAGAGGTAATTAAGCAGGTTTATATTGCCTGTCAAGCAAATGGAGTCTTTTTAGAAGGAACTCTATTAAAACCATCTATGACAGTTAATGGAGCAGATTGTCCAACAAAGGCTGATCCTATGAAAGTTGCTGAAATGACAATCAGAACTATGGAAAGATGTGTTCCTGCATCTGTTCCTGGAATAGTTTTCTTATCAGGAGGGTTAAGCGAAGAAGCTGCTTCTGTTTATTTAAATAATATGAATACATTTTACAGGAAAGCTTTATGGAATGTTTCATTCTCCTATGGAAGAGCATTACAGCACTCATGTTTAAAGGCCTGGAAAGGATGCGAAGTCAAAGGAGGTCAAAAAGCATTAATAGCAAGAGCTCAAGCAAACTCTGAAGCATCTAAAGGCGCCTATGTAGCAGGATCTCAACCTTCATCTGATGAGCAATTGTTTGTAGCAGGCTACACTTACTAACTAAAAAATTCTAAAAATATACTCTGGGTCATAAAATTAGTTTCTTTAATTTAGTATTTTGTATATCTAATGACGTGACATTTGATACCTCTTTATACTAAACTCTCGGAAACATATGCTTTATATAGCATTTAACTTATTTTAATTATGGCCCTCGTTCCACTAAGACTACTTTTAGATCACGCTGCTGAGAATAATTACGGTATTCCAGCTTTCAATGTTAATAACCTTGAGCAAGTTCAAGCAATCATGGAAGCAGCATATGAAACTGATAGTCCTGTAATCCTCCAAGCTTCAAGAGGGGCAAGAAATTATGCAGGAGAAATTTTCCTACGTCATCTAATACTTGCCGCTACAGAAACATATCCCAATATTCCAGTAGTAATGCACCAAGACCATGGTAATGAGCCATCAACATGCTATTCAGCAGCAATAAATGGTTTCACATCAGTAATGATGGATGGTTCTCTAGAGGCAGATGCAAAAACACCCGCTAGTTACGAATATAATGTTGCAGTTACTAAAAAAGTAGTAGATTTTGCTCATTCAGTTGGAGTTAGTGTTGAAGGAGAATTAGGTTGCTTAGGTTCATTAGAAACAGGGAAAGGTGAAGCAGAAGATGGTCATGGATTTGAAGGTGAACTTTCTACAGATATGCTTTTGACTGATCCTGAAGAAGCGGCAGATTTTGTTGCTAAAACAAAAGTTGATGCATTAGCTATTGCTATAGGTACAAGTCATGGTGCTTATAAATTCACGAGAAAACCTACAGGAGAAGTTCTTGCAATAAGCAGAATTGCTGAAATTCATAAAGCACTTCCAAATACCCATCTTGTAATGCATGGATCTAGTTCAGTTCCTCAAGAATGGTTGGATATCATTAATAAATATGGTGGTGAAATTCCTCAAACATATGGTGTTCCTGTTGAAGAGATTCAAGAGGGGATAAGAAATGGAGTTAGGAAAGTCAATATTGATACCGATAACAGACTTGCTTTCACTGCCGCGGTCAGAGAGGCAGCATTTGCTGATAAGGCAAACTTTGACCCAAGACATTTCAACAAACCTGCTAGAAAATATATGAAGCAAGTTTGTCTTGATAGATACAAGCAGTTCTGGTGCGAAGGTCAAGCAAGTAAGATCAAACAAAACAGCACAAATTACTTTGCTGATCTTTACGCAAAAGGTGATTTAGATCCAAAAGTAAAAGCTACTGTTTAATTTCTTCCCAAATTAAATAAAAAAGGACCTCCAAAATTTGGGGTCTTTTTTTATTTCAATATTAATGATTTTAATGTAAAGAGACCATCAGTCCCACCAATTGTCTTGTCACATGCTCGCTCTGGATGAGGCATTAAACCTAGAACATTTCCCTTTTCATTAGTTATGCCTGCAATATCGAATGAAGACCCATTAGGATTATTTTTATATCTCAAAGCAATCAATTCATTATCTACAAGTTTTTTTAAAGTATCAGAATCACAATGATATCTTCCCTCCCCATGCGCTATTGGCAATTTAATAGTTTGTTTTTCATCTACATTATTAAACCAACCTCCTTTTGAAGAAACAATATCCAGTTCAACGTCATCACAGATGAAATTAAGATTTTTATTTGCAACAAGAGCACCAGGCAAAAATCCTGATTCAGTCAAAATTTGAAACCCATTACAAATTCCTAAAACTCTTTTCCCGCTTTTAACAAACTCATCCAAGGCATTTATTAATGGAGAGAATCTAGCAATTGCTCCGCATCTTAAATAATCACCATAGCTAAATCCTCCAGGTAAAACTATTGCATCTACATCACTTAAATCTGAAGACTCATGCCACAAGTATTTTGTTCTTATGTCTAGACAACCTTCCAATGCCCATGAAACATCACGATCACAATTAGAACCAGGGAAGACAACAACTCCTACAGTAAAATTATCCATCTTATAATTTTTCTAGTGAATACTCATAATCTTCAATAACTGTATTTGCGAATAACCTATCACACAATAAATCAATTTTTTCTCTTACTTCGTTTTCACCATTACCTTCTATTTTCACCTCAATCATCTTTCCTATACGTAATGATTTTATTCCCTCGGCTCCAAGTTTTATAGAAGCAGATTTAGTAGCTTCCCCTGCTGGATCTAAAACTGAGGGTCTTAGTCTTACAAAAACTTTTACAGCAAATTGGTCCAATTAAAAATTAATTTCTAATAGAAGATTAGTTTAAATTTTAATAAAAAGTACTATAGATTAATAAACAAATATTTTTTTACCTTAAGGTTTTCTGAGTTATTAAATGTTTATATAGCCTCTACCAAAACAAACTAAGCAAGTTCTTCTTGAATTTTCATGTGTCTTAAAATTTCCTGCCCCTCCACATTTTGAACATTTTATTTTATCAATTGAAGTAACGTCGTCAGAGATTATTTGTTTTAAAGCAATTTTTGAATTTTCCATCTTGGGCTGTCTACTGTAGTAAGTATCCCGGCAGCTAACTATAAAGTCAAATTGCTATTTATGGGTTACTTAAAATCTTAAATTTCTCTTTAATTTTTCTATTGAAAGTTTTTATAGATTTTTCATCAAAGGAAATTATTACTAATTCAAGCCCAGCATTATCATTTGGTTTCCAACAATTGTCTGGAGCTTCTTCGAACCAAGTATTAATTTTCTTCCCAACAATTTGTATTTGTAAAGGCAATGATTTATTTGGTATCCAAATGCGTCCTTTTATTCGAAGAATGTTTAATTCATCCAAGATTTTTGACATTTCCTTTTCAAAGTCATTTTTTTCAAGGAAATAATTTAATTTAAATGAATCTGTTACAAGCTCAACATGATTATGGTCATGTTCTTCAGTTAAAAATTCTTTATAAGTCTCTTTTTTAAAATTAAAATCAAATAGATAATTTAAATCAATTTTGCCATTCTTGGATTTAAGGACTGGTGTAGATGAATTTAGACTTCCTTGAATTTTATTTTTTACAACGTCAAACTGATCATCATTTAAGATATCTGATCTAGAGACTAAAACGATATCAGAAACTTCTAGTTGCTCCTCAAAAAGCTCATCTATAGAAGCGTTGTGATCAATTTTATCTGTTTCATTATATTGTTTTGTTATTTTATTTAAATCGTTAATTGGCGAACCATTAAGCATTGATTCTCCATTAACGATACCAACAACAGCATCAAGGTAGATGGAAGACCGAATCTCAGGCCAGTTAAGTGCTTGAATTAAGGGAATTGGTAGTGCCAAGCCACTTGTTTCGATAATTATTGATTCGATAGGAGGATTAAATTCTAGGAGAGCTTTTATTGATGGAACAAAATCATCTTGAACAGTACAACATAAACATCCATTGTTTAATTCAATTACGCAATCGTCTTCAGATTCATCACATTTATTACAACTTTTAATCAAATCACCGTCAATTCCAACATCACCAAATTCATTAATTATTAAACCAAATTTTCTATTACTATCTTTTAATAGATATCTTAGAAAAGTTGTTTTACCTGAACCAAGAAATCCAGAAACAACTATAACTGGTATTTTTTTTTTCATCTTTGATGATTAACAACCTAAGCTATATTCTGTACTTTCTCCTGTAGAACTATTCGTGCCATTAGCAATCGCACATAACTGTTTTTGTTGTGTACGACTAAGAACAGCATCAGTAAAATCTGCACCATCTATTTTCGCACCTTCAAAATTACTCTCCATTAATAAAGCATTAGTAAAATTAACATCCGAAAGATCAGCATCTGTAAAGTCTGTTGCATAAGCTAGTGCATCTCTTAAATTTGCTCCAGTAAACTTTGAGTTTTGCAATTTACTATTATTGAACACAGCCCCTTCTAAATTACTTTCACTGAAATTAAACCCGTTCAAATCAAACTTAACGTATTCGTTACCGCTTAAGTCTTGACCATGCATATCTGGCTCTAAATTAAGGTCTTGTTGGTTTCTAATCTCAGGAGGTCTTTTAGCCCATGCAGAATTTACAGAATTAAAAAATAAAATCCCAACGAATAACAAAGTAATTAATGCATTCTTTAGTGAAGGTAAAACAATTGATTTAATCATAATAAGACTGTATTTTAGAACTTAAGTATTTAAAGTTTGTAAGAGTATCTTAAAGGAAAATATATGGCAATGTCACTAAAGGTTATTGTTCCTCCTCATCCATTAATAAAACATTGGCTTTCAATATTGCGAGAAAAAAATACTCCAAATATTTTGTACTCAACTGGATATGAGCAATTAGGGAAATGGCTTACATATGAAGCATTACGGAATTGGCTGCCATATAAAAAAGAAATAGTAAATACTGATAATGGAGACGCAGATGGATTCTTTATTAACAATGATTATCCAATAAAAGTGCTCGCAATGTTGCCCGAAGGGTTATCTCTTTGGTTTGGATCTAAAGAAGTAATTCCTAATTCAACCATCTCATTAGGAGAACTTCCTAAAACTATTGAATCAAATGAAGGAGTTATATTTTATTCAGGACAAATAACGACAAAATCAGCAACATTAGAAACTTTAATTAAATTAAAGGAATTAGGTGTTGATTCAAATAGGATTCTTGTAATAACAGCTATTTGCTCAAATAAAGGGTTAAATGAAATTGCGAAATTACTCCCTAATCAGGTAATTTACACTTCTTGCATAGATGAGGAAGACGAAAAAACACAATTATTAGTCCCGGGTATTGGGAATCCTCTATCGCGTTTAAGTACTATATTTCAAGATAAGAACTAATATAGAGTATATGATTAAATATTTTACCAATGTCTGAATACAGAGATTCGTCTTCAAATAATCTTTTATCATTAATAAGCGGTGCTTTTATTGGAGCAGCAGGTCTAGCTTGGTGGTTAATATCCGAAGCAGACAAAAGAAAGGAGGAAAAAAAACAAAAAGCAATGATGTATTCCTCCAGAATTCAAGACGGCTCAGAAGCGATTGATTCAAATGAAAATATAAATGAAGTTGAAGGAGAGAATCTGGAGAAGAAAGTTGAGCAACTTAATTCTGCAATTGCTGATGTGAGGAAGCAACTTGAAGAGTTGGGGCAATAGAATAAAAAAGGTTCTCAAATAATATGAATAAACTCAGATCATCTGCAATAACCCAAGGTGTGCAAAGATCCCCTAACAGATCGATGTTAAGAGCTGTTGGATTTAATGATGAAGATTTTAATAAACCTATTATTGGAGTTGCAAATGGATTCAGTACCATAACACCATGCAATATGGGTTTAAATAAGTTAGCTCTAAAAGCTGAAGAGTCAATAAAAAGATCAGGTGGGATGCCTCAGATGTTTGGGACTATAACAGTAAGTGATGGGATTTCTATGGGAACAGAGGGCATGAAATATTCTCTAGTTTCAAGAGAAGTTATTGCTGATTCAATTGAAACAGCATGCAATGCTCAGAGTATGGATGGAGTACTTGCTATAGGTGGATGTGATAAAAATATGCCGGGTGCCATGATTGCGATTGCGAGAATGAATATTCCCTCAATTTTCATTTATGGAGGGACAATAAAGCCTGGGAAATTACATGGAGAAGATCTTACTGTTGTTAGTGCATTTGAAGCTGTTGGACAATTAACATCAGGCAAAATTAATGAAGAAAGGCTAATCCAAGTTGAGAAAAATTGTATTCCTGGTGCTGGTAGCTGTGGAGGAATGTTTACAGCTAATACAATGTCTGCGGTTATTGAAGTATTAGGGTTAAGTCTTCCTCACAGTTCCACTATGGCTGCTGAAGATCTTGAAAAAGAACTAAGTGCAGATAAAAGTGCTGAGATATTAGTCTCTGCAATAGAAAAAGATATAAGACCTCTAGACCTAATGACAAAGAAAGCATTTGAAAATGCTATATCAGTAATTATGGCAATTGGCGGATCAACAAATGCGGTATTGCACATCTTAGCAATTGCGAATACTGCAGGAATAGATATCAACATTAATGATTTTGAGAGAATCAGACAAAAAGTACCCGTTATTTGCGACCTTAAACCGAGTGGTAAATATGTGACGGTGGATCTTCATAAGGCCGGTGGGATTCCACAAGTAATGAAAATACTTTTGAATGCAGGATTAATTCATGGCGATTGCAAAAACATTGAAGGCAAAACCATCTCAGAATACTTACAGAATATTCCAGATAAGCCTCCAACAAATCAAAATGTCATAAGAGACATAGATGACCCTCTTTATAAAAAAGGACATCTAGCGATATTAAAAGGTAACTTAGCGAGCGAAGGTTCTGTAGCCAAAATTAGCGGAGTAAAAAACCCTGTATTAACAGGTCCCGCAAAGATATTTGAAAGTGAAGAGGATTGTTTAAAATCGATATTAAATAACGATATCAAAGCTGGTGATGTTGTTGTTATTAGAAACGAAGGTCCTGTAGGAGGTCCAGGCATGAGAGAAATGTTAGCCCCAACATCTGCGATTGTTGGTCAAGGGCTAGGAGAGAAGGTGGCTTTAATTACCGATGGCAGATTTAGCGGGGGTACCTATGGTCTTGTTGTGGGTCACATAGCTCCAGAGGCTGCTGTAGGAGGAAATATTGCTCTAATAAAACAAGGTGATTTAATTACAGTAGATGCTGTAAAACAACTAATTGAAGTTGATTTATCTGACGAAGAATTAGAAAAAAGAAAAAAAGATTGGGTAAAACCTATTCAAAAATACAAAAGAGGAATTCTTTCAAAATATTCGAGAATCGTAAGCACATCAAGTTTAGGGGCAGTTACTGATTTATAAATCAGCTCAAATTTTATTTTCTTAATCAATAAAACTTTTTATTCTATTTGCTAAATTTTCCAATCTAGCGCTGTATTTTGGTGAGTTGCATTTTTTCCCATTATTGCTATCCATCCATAATGTTTTAACTCCACACCATAATATCGGTTCATCAGGGAAGTTAAGCTTAGAGATTACTAAAACCAACTCTTTATTTGATTTAAAAAGTTCTAATTCAAGATCATAAATTTCTAATCTTTTACCTTCTTTATCTCGACATAAGATGTTAACTATTAAATCAATATCTTCATCTTCGAATTCGTATTCACCATTTATTTTTACTACAGAATGAACAAAAGGTTTATTTGTTAAATCTGCTGACTTAGCTATTAAGCTCTCTATATTTTTAGGTGGATTTTCAAATAACACTTATTGATTTAATTAAAACTTTTATGGAACCTTCTTTAAACTCATTATTAAGTAATCCATCATCACCGAATTTAGAGTGTAGTAGTTGCAGTCTTTTAATTTTAGATGGCTTAAATTTAAATGGAAAACGTACTTTATTAGCTCTTACTGAAGGTTTTAACTCACTAAAAGGAATTTGAATATTTGTTGTCCCGAATTTTTTTGTTGGGAATGATTTAATCCATCTAAGTCCACCCGGAATAAATTCGGTTAGTCCTAGTAGATCATCTTCACAAGCGACAGCAAATTTAAAAGTTCTTCCTTGTCCATCAATTTTTAATTCAAAGGATGAATACTCAGATACATTTAGAGAAGGTTTATATATAGACGATCTACAACTAACAAATCCTCCTGCTTTCTCGACAATATTACCCTTTAATATCAAACCCGAATTTGAAATTTCACAAAAAGCTGAACTTGATCCGCCCATAACAGTATCATTTAATGTTTTCCAACCATCGAACTCCTTTTTCTTGAATAAAAATTTTTTCTTACTCATTAAATAATTTAAATTATGAATAGACTTTAACTAAATTTCTAATTCTTTTGCTGATTCCTGATCACAAAATATTGAAATTTGATTAATAGATTTTATTAATTTTGATGGCGTTCTATCTGGTGGCTCTTTTTTATCTAATAACCTCTCAAGAGCAATTCTTTTAGAAGCTCCACTAACTAAAAATACTATCTTTGAAGAAGCTGAAAGAACCTTTGGAGTTAATGAAATTCTTTTTAAACCTTTACCTTCATTAAAAATAACAAAATCATCTACATTATTATTTTTTTGATAAGGGAATAGTGAGGCTGTATGACCATCGTCCCCAAGACCTAATAATGTTAAATCAAAAATTGGAGGGTTTGATCCGCATTTTTCAAATAATTTTGAAATAAATTGATTTTTTGTAGCTTCATCATCAGCATTTAAATCATTGAAAATTTCATAAAAAAAAGCTTTAGATCCAAAATTAGTTAACAACGAATTCTTCAACATTAACGAGTTACTCAATTCTGAATTTGGATCAACACATCTTTCATCCCCTAAAAAGACATCAACCATATACCATCTAAGATCACTTTTTGATAAAAGCTTATAGACAGATTTAGGAGTTGAACCTCCGCTTACACAAAATTTGAACCTGTCTTTCTTTTTTAAAGTATGAATAATGTAACTTTCAATAAACTTAAAAACGGCTGTAGATAGCTCTAACTTGTCTTTGTAAATATTAAGTTTATATCCATTTTTAACCTTTTCAATCATTTCATCCATTCAGTATGAAAACTACCTTCCTTATCAATTCTTTCATATGTATGAGAGCCAAAACAGTCTCTCATTGCCTGAACAAGGTTCTGAGGAAGTCTATTGGTTCTATAACTATTCAAATAATCTAAGGTACTTGATAGACATGGGACTGGTATACCTGCTTTTGTGGATAAAGAAACAACTTTAGCTAAGTTATCTAGTCTTGTAGCAATTTCATTATTGAACCAATCATCAAAAATTAAATTTTTTAGATTAGGATCATTGTTATAAGCATCTTGAATTTTACTTAATAATTTTGATCTAATTATGCAACCACCTTTCCATATTTGAGCAATTGACGGCATATTCAAACCATAGTTATATACTGCAGATGCTTCTCTTAAAATGTCCATACCCTGGGCATAGCTAGCAATTGTAGCGAGGACTACAGCATCAAATAAAGGCTTCATTCCATCTGATATAGTTCCTAAATCAAAATCCTCAATTTCTTTAGATGGAATAGTTTTTTCAATCTCACTACGTTGCTCTTTTAAAGAACTCATTACTCTTGCATTTAAAGATGCATAAATAGTTGGGACTGATACCCCCAGTTCTAAAGCACTTACAACAGTCCATAATCCAGTGCCTTTCTGGCCAGCTTTATCTAATATTTTCTCTACAACATCATCTCCAGTTATCTCATCTTTTGTATTTAGACAAATCTCTGTTATTTCAACAAGATAAGAAGCTAATTCATCAGTATTATTCCAAAAACCAAATACCTCTGACATCTGCTGTCCATTCATCCCTTTGACTCTTTTCATGAGGTCATAGGCTTCTGCGAGTATTTGTTCAATTCCATATTCTATTCCGTTATGAACAGTTTTCACAAAATGACCTGAGCCTCCTGGCCCCACATATGCAACACATGGTCCGTCTTCAACTTTGGCAGCCATCTTAGTTAATAAGCTTTCTATTGCATCATATGAAGCCTTAGTACCTCCAGGCATCATACTTGGCCCTTCGAGAGCTCCTTTTGCACCACCTGAGACGCCCATCCCTATGTATCCAAAACTTTTACTTTCAAGAGTATTTACCCTTCTTTCTGTGTCTTTAAATTGAGAGTTCCCTCCATCTATTAATAAATCTCCTTCCTCGAGATATCCAGAAATATTCTCTATTACAGCATCTGTTGCGGGTCCAGCTTTTACCATCATTAGAATTCTTCTAGGTCTCTCTAACTTATTAACAAATTCTTGAAGAGTTTCAGCTCCCTCTATACTCTTCCCAAGACCACGACCTTGTAAAAATTCTTCAGTTTTTGAGTAAGTCCTATTAAAAACTACACTAGAAAATCCATTTCTCTCTGCGTTAAGAACTAAGTTTTCGCCCATAACACCAAGACCTATTAAACCAAAATGTGCCTTGGACATAAAAAATTAAAAAACTCAATAAATATAGTTTGCCTGCAACTTAACAAAATTGCTCAAAAAAAATACTTATGTCAGCGAAAAATGATCGAAAAGATTTAAATAACAGTTCCGTTTGCAATGGTCGCATTTTTAACTACTACAACAATTCCATTTCTGATATAAAAGCCTAATTCTGGCTTATCTGCTTCCTCTATTCGATCTTTATTAATGATCACGACATTATCACCAATTCTTGTATTCTTATCAAGGATTGCTCTTTTTACAGTAGTTCCTTCACCTACTCCAAGAGGCGTTCCGCCTCCTTTTCTTAATTCAATCCTCTCTTCAGGAGATTCAAAGAAATCGGCACCCATAACAAGAGTGTCTTCAAGAACCGAATCACTTTCAATCCTGCTTCTTACTCCTAAAACACAATGTAAAATACTGCATGACTTCAAGATTGTACCTTCACAAACTATTGAATCAGTAATTTGAGCATCTACAAGTTTAGAAGGGGGGAGAAATCTAGGTCTCGTATAAATTGGAAATTTCTCATCATAAAAACTAAATGGAGGTTTTGGTTGCTCAGTCAATGCAAGGTTTGACTCAAAGAATGCCCCAATCGTACCGATATCTTCCCAATAATCATCGAAAACATAGCTTTTAAGAGTATCGCCTCTATTGAGGGCTTCTGGAATTATATCCTTACCAAAGTCCGTATAATCAGGAAATTTATTTAGAAGATCGAAAAGAGTATTTCTGCTAAAAACGTAAATACCCATAGAGGCTAGATATGGTTTTTCGGTAGCTGACTCCTTACTTAATCCAAATTTTGAAGTATCTACTGCCATCGCTTTTAACTTTTCACCAGTGGGCTTTTCACTGAATTCTTTTATATTTCCTACATCGTCTGTTCTCATGAGGCCAAAACCTTCTGCTTGGGCTTCATCAACGGGCAAAGCTGCAACAGTTAAATCAGCTCCATTATCTCTATGATGTTGAACAAATAAACTGTAGTCCATTCTGTAAAGTTGATCACCTGACAATATTAAATATTCATCAACATCCCATTCTTGAAATAACCATTGGTATTTTCTTACGGCATCAGCTGTACCTTCAAACCATTTTGGACTATCTGGAGTTTGTTGCGCGGCTAATACCTCTACGAATCCTTGCCCGAAAGGGCCATTTAAATTATAGGTTCTTCCTATATGTCTATTCAGAGATGCACTATTGAACTGGGTCAATACGTACATTTTTTCAATGCCTGAATTTATACAATTACTAATTGGGATATCTATTAAACGATACTTACCTGCCAAGGGCACAGCAGGTTTAGCCCTCATTTTTGTTAGAGGGTAAAGTCTAGAACCTTTTCCTCCTCCGAGGATTATGGCCAACACGCGCTTCATTCAATCTATGGAGGTTGATATACAACTATTTAAAGTAACTGATTATGGGCATATTTAGAAATACTAATGGTCAGTTTACGAAGGTATTTCGATAAATCACTAGAAAAACTTAATATAAATCGAGAAAAATTAGCTATTTTTATCCTCTTCTACCAAAGAAAACAATTTTTCAACGATTTTCAAAGAAACTTGTCTTTCTTCTCTTGATTGAGGACTTCTCAACTTAGTAACAGGCGTATGAAGTATTTTATTAATAATTCCTTTAGTAAGAGCTTCAACAACTTTTCTTTCTCGAGCTGAAAAATCTGGTCCCATCCTGCTAAGAGCTTTTTGCAATTCCTCTTTTCTAATCAACTCCAAATCTGATCTAAGTTTATTTATTACTGGAACCGCCTCTAAACTTGCCCACCATTCTAGAAAAACGATCCTCTCTTCTTCTACTAGAGCTTCCGCTTCCTTTGCTATTTTCTGTCTAAATTCTTGATTTCTTGAGACAACCTCTTGCAAGTCATCCACATCAAATGATTTTACAAATTCATGTTGCTTGACATCATTTGATATGTTTCTCGGTACACCAATATCAATAAATTTTAGTTTATTACGCAAATTTAATTTTTTAATTTTAGCGAGATCAATTATTGGTTCTTCAGAAGCTGTACTGGTGAAAACAAGGGAAGATTTTGATATGTTTTCATCTAATTCTTTTAACCCTCTACAAACAATCTCTAGGTCGGGGAAGTCTAGAGCAAGATTTAATGCTCTATCGATATTTCTGTTTAAAAGAATAAGTTTATGACATCCTTTTGATTTTAGATGAGTTATTAAAAGCCTACTCATTCGTCCGGCGCCAACCACAAGAACGTTCTCTGATTCCAAACTTACAAGAGTATCAAAACCTTTTTCTTGTCCAATTTTTAGTTGGGCAAGTTCTACCGCTGCTGAACTTATTGATACGGCACCAGTTCCTAAATTTGTTTCAGCTCTAACTTTTTTACCTGTACTAACTGATTGAGTTAATAATCTATTAAGAATTGGTCCAGTAGATTGATTCTCTTGACCTAATCTCATCATTTTTTTTACCTGAGAAAGGATTTGTCCTTCTCCTAAAACAAGGCTATCGAGTCCTGCCGAGACTTTCATCAAATGCAAAACTGCTTCTTCCTGTCTAAAGAAAAAAAGATGTGGATTTAAATCTTCAAAAATAATTCCAGAATATTCGGATAAAAATTCTTTAATAGATGAAATACCAGTATTTCTATCCTTCACTAGTGCATATATTTCCAGCCTATTGCAAGTACTTAAAATTGACACCTCTAGTACATCAGATAAAGCTTTTAATGCTTTCAACGATTCTGTTATGGATTGGTCAGGAATGCTTAACTTCTCACGCACTTCTACGGGTGCCGTGCGATGACTCAGTCCGACGACAACAATATGCATATGGTCAAAAGTGAATTTTTAAAGGCTAATACTCTTAGCGCCATCTTTTATGTGGATAGTATTTGTAAACCTTGCAGTACTATCTAATGTACTAATAACTAGACTGCTTGTTCTAACACAATCACTTTCAAATTTAACGCCGTCGAATAGTAATCCATCAGTTATTCCGCTTCCCGCGAAAACAACATTTTCTCCCGAAGCCAATTCGTTAGCTTCATAGATTTTATCTATATCGGTTATGCCCATTTCATTAAGGCGTTTTATGTTTCCTTCTTTTGTGTAATCAGCCCATTCAGAAGTTTGAGCGATTGCTGGATCATAAACTAATTGTCCTTGAAAGTGTCCGCCTAAAGCTCTCATTGCGGCAGCCGAGATAACACCCTCTGGAGCTGCACCTATACCCATCAGGCAATGCGTACCAGTTCCTGCAAAACCACATGCAATCGCAGCTTGAACATCACCATCAGAAATCGGTTGTACTTTTGCACCACATCCTCTAATCTCTTTAATTAAATCTTTATGCCTAGCTCTATCCATTACAACGACAGTAAGCTCATCAATAGAGAGGCCTAAACAATCACTTAGTATCTTCAAGTTTTCAGTAGCCGAATTTCTAATATCAACTTTACCTTTAGCAGCAGGAGGCGCAGCTAATTTGTTCATGTAAAAATCAGGAGCATTGAAAAGACCCCCCGTATCAGAGGCAGCTAAAACCGCCATAGAACCTCTTTGATTATTCGCACAAAGATTTGTTCCTTCACAAGGGTCTACCGCAAAATCAACCCCTGGTCCACTTCCACTGCCAACCTCTTCACCTATATAAAGCATAGGTGCTTCATCTCTTTCACCTTCTCCAATAACAATTTTCCCTTTCATTTCAATTTTGCCCATTCGCAATCTCATTGCTTCGACAGCTGCAGCATCAGCTTCATCTTTTTGACCAAGTCCAGTTAGTTTTGCTGAGGCAATAGCTGCTTGCTCTACAACTTCGAGAATTTCTTGAATTAAAGTTTGATTCACAATTAAATTTTGAGGATTTTCTAAAAGGTTTTGAGTATGATCTCATAAAAAATGTCAATTTTTATGAGAATTATTATGCTAGTAAGCTTTTTTTAACTCTTTACAGCTGTTACTTTATCAGGCCGTGACTTGAAATTAGGAATAAACAACTAAATATAGTATCTTTATTAAATATTTTAAAAATTAAATGACTGAGTCAAATCAAGCTAATTTAACTGGTGCTAATAGACCAATTCAAATAATTCCTTCAGTTTTACCAGCAGATTGGGCGAATATGGGGTCATGTGTGAAAGAGCTCGAGGAAGCTGGGGTAGATAGAATTCAATTTGATGTAATGGATGGAAATTTCGTACCAAATCTTACATTCGGACCTGAAATGATTTCTGCATGCAGGAAATATTGTAATGTCCCTTTCGAAACTCAATTAATGGTTAGCCAGTACAACTGCGAAACCATGCTTGAATCTTATGTAAACGCCACAAAAGGTTCAAATGGTGAACCAGGAGTAGTAATAGCTCATGCCGAAGCAAATATTCATTTGCATAGAGTTCTCGGGAGAATAAGAGATTTAGGAGGATCTCCTTCTGTTGCATTAAACCCTCATACTCCTTTTGAAATGATTAAAAACATTATGGATATGGTTGATCATGTTTTGGTTATGACAGTTAATCCAGGCTTTGGAGGACAAGCTTATATACCAACAATGCTAAATAAAATCAGAGAAATAAGAAACTTTATTATCGAAAAAAACTTAAATGTCGACATTGAAGTTGATGGGGGGATAAAAGCGAATTGGACTATTTCACAATGTGCCAATGCTGGTGCCAATTGTTTTATTGCGGGTAGTGGAATGTTTGCTTACCCAACATTAAAAGAGGGATGTGATGACTTGAGAAAAGTTGCACAGGAAGCACAAAAGGGGTATGTACTTTCAGAACCTCAATAAATATTCTGGGAGATTATCAAATCATCCGAAGATCCAGCCATAACTATGTAACCCTATTCCTAAGAAATTAACTCCTAAATAACAAATTAAAACCACTAAAAAGCCTGTAGATGCTAATAACGCTGGTCTGCGTCCTTGCCAACCCTTGCTTATTCTCATATGCAGATAAGCGGCATAAAACAACCATGAGATAAATGCCCATGTTTCTTTCGGATCCCAACTCCACCATGTGCCCCATGCCTCATTAGCCCAGACCGCACCTGAAATTAAACCAAGAGTCAAAAGAACAAAGCCAATTAATATAGAACGATAACTTAATGTATCTAATTCTTCTGAATGAGAAAATTCAATAGGTTCAACTAAATCATTTAAAAGATAATTATTAGAAATTTTGAACCCTCCAATACCTGTAGAACTACTTCTGATTTGAAGCGGCTTATTTTTATTAATGAACAGAACAGAAACTGAAAGTAAAGAACCTATTATTAATGCCGCATAACTGAGCATTACGACACTAACATGCATTACTAACCAACTAGATCTTAAAGCTGGAACCAAGTTGGATGACAATTTCAAATCATCAGGCAACACAAAGCAAGCAAAGGCCACAGTCAGTAACTCAATAGGTATGGCAATTGAGGGAATTATTGGAGATTGATATTCCCTTTCAATCAATAGTTGTCCCATTGTGATCCCCCATGCGAGGAAATAAAGAGATTCATACAAATTGCTGATAGGAAAGTGTCCAGAAATTGACCACCTAGAAAGTAATTGTAATGCTATTAATAAATTTACTAAAATAGTTAAGATTTTCACAGCAAAGAAAGACTGTTTTTTGAAAACTGCAACTAAAGATATTGGTAAGTTAATTAATAAAAAATAAAAGACTAAAATACCTAAGACTGAAACCGGATCATATATTAAATTTTTAAAAAGATTATCTAGTATCATCCAAGAAATTTATCCGATTTTAATATTCTATGACAATCAGATAATAATTTATATCATGACTATATGAGTAAATCTTTAATAATTAATTTTTAATTTATTTTACAAAAAGATTCAAAGTTTAAAATTATCTCCTAGATAATACTTTTTGACTATTGGATTATCAGATAATTCTTTTGATGAACCGTTAGCTAAAATTTTTCCTTCACTTAATACATATGATTTGTTAGTAATTAAAAGTGTTTCTCTCACATTATGGTCTGTAATAAGAATCCCAACCCCATCACTTCTTAATTTAAGAATTAGTTTCTTTAAATCATTAACAGCCAGTGGGTCGATTCCAGCAAAAGGTTCATCCAATAACAAATATTTAGGCCCTTTTCTGCCTACAGTGAGAGCTCTGGCTATTTCACACCTCCTCCTCTCTCCTCCAGAAAGTTGATAACCATAATTATCTACAAAGTTATTCAAATTAAATTCATTAATTAATTGTTCTCTTCTATTTCTAATTGCCGCTCTACTATAAGATGAATTCTGCAAAGCCAAATCTATATTATCCTTAACAGTTAGGTCTCTAAATATACTCGCTTCTTGAGTTAAATAACCCAACCCAAGTCTTGATCTAATTGGTAGAGGAAGATTGGTTATATTTTTTCCATTCATTAAAATTTCACCCTTATCGGGTTTTATATTCCCAACTGCAAGATTAAAAGTGGTAGTTTTCCCAGCACCATTAGGTCCCATCAAACCTACAACTTCCCCTGGATTTACAGTTATGGAAACATCATTTACTATTAATCTTCCTTTAATTGAAAGGGATACATTATTAATCTTTAGGTTCATTTTTCTAGAGATCGATAAGTTTTCTTATTAAAAAAAAAAAAAAAATGAGATAGAAAATAATAATTTCATTGAAGATAAAGATATATTCATATATTCAAATTCATCAAAGAGGTTTCAAAAAAGGCTTGTCGTTCTCATTTAATAGCTCTTTATATTGTAATTTTCTCAATAAATCTTCCAAACACTGGCAGAAGGATTCAAGATCAATTCCTAAATTAATCTTAGTTCTAGTTTTTATTCTACCTAAACCTTCTCCAAGCAAAATAGTAGCTCCATTTAAATTACCCTTACTTAAGTGAAACTGAGAAACAGATACTTGTAAAATTCCCTGGATAACTTGTCTTTCGTCACCATCAAGGGAATTCCATATTTCTTCAAAAGCATCATGAGCCTCATACCATTGATGGTTGTTAAAAAGATTTAAAGCAGTAAAAAGAGAATCTTTAAAACTTTTTGTACTTTCTTCGGTCATGAAACTAATAATTAATTTCTTTTCTTTTTATTTATTTTTCTCATTCTTATTGAATCAGGTGTCACCTCTAGCATTTCATCTGGACCAATATATTCGAGTGCTCTTTCAAGGGTAATATCAACTGGTGACTGCAAAGTATCAAGTTCTTCTGCCCCTGAAGACCTCATATTGGTCAACTGCTTAGTTTTACATATATTCAACTCAAGATCTTGAGGTCGATTATTCTCCCCAATTATCATTCCCTTATAAACTTTAACTCCAGGTTTAATGAAATAGACTCCCCTATCTTCAGCATTTTTTAATGCATAAAATGTGGCCACACCTTCCTCAAAAGCTATAAGAACCCCATTTCTTCTAGTTTCAAAATCTCCTGTTTTGGGTTTATATTCATAAAATGAGTGACTCATAATACCTTCACCTCTTGTTATCCGAACAAATTCACCACGAAATCCAATTAATCCTCTGGATGGTACAAGAAACTCTAACTGAGTTCTCCCATCAGAACTTGTCTGCATATTTTTCATCTCTGCCTTTCTAGATCCAAGTTTTTCTATACAAGAACCAACAGATACTTCAGGCACATCTAGGACCAAAGTCTCTATAGGCTCACATTCAACATTATCAATTTCTCTAAAAATTACTTGAGGTTGTGAGATTTGAAACTCGAACCCTTCTCTTCTCATAGTTTCAATCAAAATACCTAAATGTAACTCTCCTCTTCCTGAAACTGAGAATCTATCAGGAGAATCAGTTTCTTCGACCCTTAGGGCAACATTTGTTAAAAGTTCCCTTTCCAATCTATTTTTTAATTGTCTACTAGTAACAAATTTCCCTTCTTTACCAGCAAATGGAGAATCGTTAACAACAAAAGTCATATTCAAGGTGGGTTCATCAACCTTAATTAATGGAAGTGGATGGGGAGAATCGGGACATGCTATGGTTTCACCAATATTGACATCATCAAAACCAGAAACGGCAACGATATCTCCTGCAAATGCTTCATTTATATCAATCCTTTGTAATCCTTCGAATCCAAGTAATTTACTAACTTTTCCTTTAATAGTTTTACCATTTTCTTTAATTAAACTAGCTTGTTGACCATTTTTTATAGTTCCATTATGAATTTTACCAATTACAATTCTGCCTAAAAAATCAGAATAGTCCAAAGTAGTTATTTGTAACTGAAGAGGCTTATTAGCATCACCTACTGGAGGTGGAACATGTCTAATAATGGCCTCAAAAAGAGGCATCATATTATCACTATTAGATTCCATCTCTTCTTTAGCAAAACCAGAAAGTCCGCTTCCAAAAAGATAAGGAAAATCACATTGATCATCATCTGCTCCTAATTCTAAAAACAAATCCAATACCTTATCAATTGCTATTTCTGGTACTACTCTTGGCCTATCAATTTTATTTACAAAAACAATAGGCCTAAGTCCTTTTTCTAATGCTTTTTTCAAAACAAATCTTGTTTGAGGCATTGGCCCCTCATTTGCATCAACGATAAGCAAACAACCATCAACCATCCCCAGGACCCTTTCTACTTCTCCTCCAAAATCAGCATGTCCTGGTGTATCTATAATGTTAATTCTGGTATCTTTATAGTTCACTGCAGTATTTTTTGAGAGTATTGTTATTCCTCTTTCTCTTTCTAGATCATTAGAATCCATTACGCATGTAGGAATGACTTCATTGTCTCTAAATATTCCTGATTGAGATAACAACGCGTCCACAAGAGTCGTCTTACCATGATCTACGTGGGCAATAATTGCAACATTCCTTATTTCTTTTATCGAAGATGACATTTATAAATTTTATATGGATAGAAGATTAACTTTATTAAGGCTAACTCAAAGGATGCTTATTATGAGAATTTTCTCTTTAAGACTTTGAAAAATATAATCATATTGAATAATTAAATTAATGAACAAGGTTTATGATTTTCTGTTTGAACTTTCAAAAACTTTTAAAGCTTCAATTGAACCCTCATATCTCCAATGCCAAGGTTCATAATCTATAAATTTGTTATCTTTGGTGAACGATAACTTAAAATGAAATTTAGCTGCATTATTTATTAACCATTTAAAAGCATCAGTATTTTCGAATTCGGTTTCAAAATCTGTTTCTCTTTGAGTAGCATCACCAATATCAATTGCAAAACCAGTACTATGTTCAGAATATCCAGGGGGGGCTGAAACTCTAGCTCTTTCTGCAGCTTCCTGATTTCTAAAAGATTTAAGAGAATAGAAGATTTCGTTTTGCAAATTTATTGATCTATAACCACTCAAGAAAACTAAGTATATCCCATTCTTTTTTGCTTCATCCCTCATCTCTAACAAAGAAGTACGCATATCAATGTGAACTTGGATATTGGGCTCAATTAAAACTAGTTTCTCCTTAGGAATTTCCTCATAGGGTAAATGGCCCAAAATTCTATGGTCGCGATTTATCTGAGTCTGAAAATTAATATTGACAAGAGATCCTATTTCTATATTTCTAATTAATCGCAATGCAAAGATAGAAAAAAGGAGGCAAATAAATGGAGAAAATATTAATAATTTTTTTAATAATATTGAGTTGGAATTATTTATGTAGATTCTTTTTGCTAGAGGTATATCAAATTGACTTAAATCTTTGTTTTGTTCCAATATTTATAGGTGAACCTGAAAAACATATTTCGATATTAACTATTATTTTACGAAATGCACTTTTATAAGCAAAAAAGATGTAGTTTTTATATACAGTATTATTTTTTTCATATGTTGAGGGTAGCTGTTATTGGTGGAGGTCCAAGTGGTTCATGTGCGGCAGAAATACTTGCTAAAGCTGGAATAAAAACTTGGCTTTTCGAGAGAAAATTAGATAATGCAAAACCATGTGGAGGAGCAATTCCACTTTGCATGGTAGAAGAATTTGATTTGCCTGAGTCAATTATCGATAGAAAAGTAAGGCATATGAGAATGATATCTCCATCAAATAGAGAGGTGGATATAAGTTTAGATAGAGTTTATGGGAAAAGTGATAATGAATTTATTGGGATGTGCAGAAGAGAAGTTATGGATGCATTTATGCGCAACAGAGCATCAGATCTTGGTGCTACATTAATAAATGGATTAGTTACTTCTATTGATACTGGCGATAATAATCAAGGGCCATACAAGCTTTCCTACTCAGATTTTAGTAATGGAGATAAAAAAGGGGAACTCAAAGAGCTTACTGTTGACCTTTTGATCGGAGCTGATGGAGCCAATAGCAGAGTCGCAAAAGCGATGGATGCAGGGGATTACAAAGTTGCTATAGCATTTCAGGAAAGGATTAAATTACCTAAAGAAGAAATGAGTTACTACGAAGATCTTGCTGAAATGTATGTCGGAACTGATGTTTCTCCTGATTTTTATGGATGGGTATTTCCCAAATATGATCATGTTGCTGTGGGCACTGGAACCATGCAAAAGAATCAGTCATTAATTAAAGGACTTCAAGAGGGTGTAAGAAATAGGGCAAAGAAAAGACTTGTTAATGGTGAAGTAATAAAGGTAGAAGCTCACCCTATTCCTGAGCATCCAAGGCCAAGAAGAGTAGTTGGGAGAATGGCATTGGTTGGTGATGCAGCTGGTTATGTTACAAAAAGTTCAGGAGAGGGGATTTATTTTGCTGCAAAAAGCGGAAGAATGTGTGCTGAAGAAATTGTTATAGCATCAAAAAACGGTCAAGTAATTCCATCAGAAAAAGATTTAAAAAACTATCTTAAAAAATGGGATAAAAAATATGGCACAACTTACAAGGTGCTAGAAATCCTTCAAAATATTTTCTACAGAAATGATTCTGCAAGAGAAGCCTTTGTTGAGATGTGTGATGACATGGATGTACAAAGACTTACTTTTGATAGTTACTTATACAAGAGAGTTGTCTCCATGAAACCATTACAGCAACTTAAAATTACAATGCTCACACTTGGTTCAATTTTAAGAGGAAAAGCCTTAGCACCTTTAAAATATAAACCTGTTGATAGTGCTGTAAGGGAAAATAAAGAAGTGGAAAAAATGCTAGAAAATTATTCAATAAAGGGAGGTATTAAAGTTAAGAGCTGAAAAGTGTAAAGTCAGCGATTTTTAAAGAATAATTTCTAATTAAGCTCAACATATTGAGTCTATTATTTCTTATTTTTAAATCCTCTGACATTATTAGGACTCCCTTTTCATTATCAAATAAATCCTCGATGGTGTTTACATTAATCTCAAACAAATTTAGAAGTTCCAAATAATTGCAATAACCTTCCGAAAAAAGAATTTCTAATTCTCCAATAAATTCAAAAACTTTCAATTCACAATCTTTTTCAAAAAGTTTTGTGTTTACATAATCTCTTGTTAAGAGAACGTCTGTTGAAAGATCACTATTATTAGCTAATTTGCTTACCCTCGTAATTACCTTCTGGATTGCAACAAAATTTTCCTTTTCGTTAAAATTATTAATAGATTTAATCCTATTTTTAAGATCAACAATATTCAATAATCTTTTTTGAGATAAATCATCAGAAGAGCAAACTGCCTTTATTAATTCTTTACTTAGTGATATTTCTTCTAGATGACTAGCAATTCTTTGAACTAAAAAATCATTTAAATCATTAAATACTGTTTCTCTTGAGAAGTTTAAATTCGGAAATGCGATTTTCCAAAAATCAATAAGTTCTTTAAATAATTTATCTAAAGGTAAATCAAGTTCATAATCCCAAATTATTTTAATCACTCCATTCAAATTTCTTCTTAAAGCATAAGGATCAGATGATCCACTGGGACGTTTACCAGAAATAAATATACTTATTAAAGTTTCGACCTTATCTGCTATAGAAACTATTGCACCATATTTTGTGGAGGGCAAAGCATCTTTATAAAAGGAAGGTAAATAATGTTCAGCGACAGCCAAGCAAACATCCTCACTAAATCCCTCATATTTAAGATATTTACCACCCATTATTCCTTGCAGCTCAGGGAATTCGAAAACAATTTCGCTACATAAGTCGTTTTTACAGTATTTAGCAGCTTCTATTATTTTTTTTTCATCTAGAGACTTATCATTTAAAAATTTAAGAATTTTTTTAGTAACTTCCTCTATCCTTTCTACCCTCTGAAATATATTTCCAAGTCCTTTCAAATAGGAAACTGATTTAAGCTTTTCATTTCTCTCGATTGAAGCAACTTTTTTGTCACTTTCTACGAAAAACTTTGCATCTGAAAACCTTGCCTTCAATACTTTCTCATTACCTTTGGCAATATTATTATTTGCTTCTTCAAGACCATTTGAAATAACGCAGAAAGTTGTACTAATATTTTTTTCAGAGCTTAAATCTAGTTTAGAAAAACTTTTGTTTTTCAATAAAAGAGGAACGTATCTCTGATGACTTTTCATGACTGTTGAAAGAACTTCAACCGGAAGGTCAAGAAATTCATCACTAAATTTGCCAATAATTAAG
This sequence comes from Prochlorococcus sp. AG-459-D04, assembly GCA_003212035.1. GTDB lineage: Bacteria > Cyanobacteriota > Cyanobacteriia > PCC-6307 > Cyanobiaceae > Prochlorococcus_A. Next base: position 3,269 of record QCRA01000002.1, on the reverse strand, counting down.
TCTGGCCATTCAACTAAATCAGTTAGTTCATTTAGTAATCCTTCTGAAAGGTCAGGCTTCAGATTTAAAGATGCAGATACCTGATTTATTAAACTTTCAATTTTTTCTTTTCTTTCTTTTCGAATAGCTATTACTCTATTTCGTTTCAATAATTCAAAAAAATCATCAGGATTCTGAACTTCTAAAACTTCATTGATTAGCCTATGACTCTTTGTTTTATTACTTATTTGAATCTTTGGATCACATTCTTCAAATTCAAAATCAAGAATTTCATTATTATATATAGAGGCAATCCACCTGATAGGTCTAGAAAATTTTATGTTCCCAGACCCCCATTTCATAAACCGAGGGCCTTGAAGACTCTTTACTAATTTTGGAATAATCGAATGCAAAGAATTTTTTGTTGATAATCCTTTCTCAATTTTCTTTCCAAATACAAAATCACCCTTTTTTGTGTTTTTTATTTCTAGCTCACCTACATCTATATCTAAGCTATTAGCAAATCCTAAAGCAGCATTAGTAGGACATCCGTTTAAATAAGCTGAATTTGCTTTAGGCCCTTTTCTTTCTATTATCTTATCTTCTGCATAATCAACTAAACCTTCGAGAAGTAGAACTATCCTTCTTGGTGTGGAGGTAACAACTAAATGTTCGAATTTGATTAACTTTTTATCCAATTCAAATTCTATTAAAGATTTAAATTGCTCTAGAACAGAATGAGAAAATTTTGCGGGCAACTCTTCTGTTCCTATCTCAAGTAAATATTTAGACAAGAAAAAAATATGACTTAACTTACTATAATTTACTACCAGTTAAATAAGCTTTTCGCTAATGTATAAAAAGAGATATTTTTTGGTCCTTTGATCAAGGTTGAAAAAGTAAAAAAGAAAAAAGATCCTACCAAGGAAGAAACTGTTTGCTTGGCAAATGGTCTAGAAGTTTCTAAATTTGAAAATTTCAAAAAAAGTAGCCAATTTCTTAAAGAACCACTCGCTACGGAATTAGTCAATGAGAGCGATCATTTTACCAATGATGCGGTTCAGTTATTGAAATTTCATGGTAGTTATCAACAAGATAACAGGGAAAATAGAAGGCCGGGCAAAAGTAAAGATTGGCAAATGATGCTTAGGTTAAGAAATCCGGGCGGTGAAATCCCTGGGCAATTATTTTTAGCATTAGATGAATTATCTGACAAACTTGGTAATGGAACACTTAGGGCCACTACAAGACAAGCCTTTCAAATGCATGGAATTAGAAAGGAGAACCTAAAGGAAGTAATTCACACAATAGTAAGTTCAATGGGCTCCACATTAGCTGCATGTGGAGACATAAATAGAAACGTTATGGCCCCTGCGGCTCCATTTGATTCGCCAGACTATAATATTGCAAGAGCATTGGCAAAAAAAGTTGCAGATCTTCTCACCCCAATGGCTGGCCAAGGCACTTTTTTAGAACTTTGGGCTGATGGTGATTTAGAGTACACTATAAAGCCTGACAAAGATATTGAAGCAATTAGGAAGCTCCAATTCAAAGATAATGTATTTAGTGGGATAAAAGATGAGCCTCTTTATGGTTCAACTTATTTACCGAGAAAATTCAAATGTGCTGTAACAGTTCCTGGAGACAATTCTGTTGATCTTCTTACCAATGACATAGGAATAGTCGCCTTTACTTCTAAAGATGGAAACTTAGAAGGGTGCAACTTCTACATTGGAGGTGGTATGGGCCGTACCCACAATAATGAAGAGACCTTTGCCAGAATTGCAGATCCACTTGGATATGTTGAAGAACCTGATGTTTATGAATTAATACAAAGTATTGTGGCTGTTCAAAGAGATTATGGCGATAGAAAATCAAGAAAAAACTCGAGGATGAAATATCTTCTTCACAGAAGAGGTATTAAGTGGTTTAAAAAGATACTTTTTGATAAATATTTCAAAAAAGAAATTAAAAAAATCAGAAAAGAACCGGATAAGGTTCTTATTGATTATCTAGGTTGGCATAAACAAAATAAAACTTCCTACTTCGTAGGTTTACCATTATTGTCAGGGAGATTATCAGGAGAGAAGAAGAATACCATCACAAGTATTGTTAAAAAATATAATTTAGATTTAAGACTCACACCTAATCAAGATATTTTACTTTGTAATATCGCCAATAAAAACAAAGGTGAAATTCAAAAATCTCTATCAAAAATTGGATACGAAAATTTAGTAAACATTAATGAAATTCAAAGACATGCTTTAGCTTGTCCTGCTTTACCACTTTGTGGTCTTGCCATGACTGAAGCTGAAAGAATATTACCTGACGTATTAAAAAGGATTGAAAATTTACTATCAGATCTAAAAATACAAAAGACAATATTATTTAGAATGACAGGATGTCCGAATGGATGTACTAGGCCTTATATGGCCGAATTAGCCCTTGTTGGAAGTGGACAAAACAAATACCAATTATGGTTGGGGGGTAGTAAAAATCTTCAAAGGCTAGCTAAACCATACTTACAAAGAATGGAACTTAACGATTTAGAAAAAACTCTTCAACCATTATTTGCTAATTGGAAGAGTAATTTGGATTTGGATTTCGGAGATTTTATAAATACTCAAGATGAAAATTATGTATTAAATTTACTAAATAAAAATCAATAGAACTTAAATTTTTCCATAAAGGGCATTCGCTTTTTTATTTTTCCAAGCCCATAATTGATCACCATAACTAAAATGCCACCATTCATTAGGATGTTGAGCAAATCCGAATTTAGTCATAATTTCCCTTAATAAATTTCTTCTACTATTCCAAATAATTGCTTCTTCATTCTTCATGTTTACATAAAAATAAGGATTTGAGGTCTCATCCATTTGATCAACCATGCTGCCCATTTCAACAAGATTTCCGTCTTTATCAGATAAACAAACATCCAATGCGCCACCAGTTGAATGAGGGGGAGGACACATAATGTCATTAGAAGGATACGCCCAAAACTTTTCAATTTTTTTTAAAATGGATGGATAAGATTTTATATTTTCAAAAGAAATATCAATATCGGATTTTTCACACTCTAATAAAAATGCTCTTTTAAACATGAATTCCTGGACTTCTATAGGTCGCCAACTGTCATAAATTAAAAGGTTAAAACTACTCTTTGATAATAAATAGTCATTTACATTTACTATTCTATTTACAACCTCCTCTCTTAATTTCCAAATAGAAGTTTTATCTTTGTAAGGTGCTCCTAAATGAGAGTAAGGGTGGGGATCTAAAAACTTTAA
>QCRA01000001.1 GCA_003212035.1 Prochlorococcus sp. AG-459-D04 | reverse complement strand
TTTCCTTCTGGGAAAACCACTAGTTGTTCTCCTTTTTCTATAAGATCAATCGCATATCTTAATGCTGAAAGAGATGGCGATATTTGATTTATCGAAAAACATCCAAGTCTTTTTAAAAACCAACCTTGTATTCCTCTCATTTCGGATTTAGTAACCATAAATCTACAATCCTTTTTTGTTACCCGTCTACCCATTGCCATGGTGAGTATTAAGCCGTCCCACCTTGATCTATGGGTTGGAGCCAAAATGATAGAGGAATTTATGGGAATAGAAAAACCATTTTTTAATATTTTCTTTTTTCTAAAAAAGAATCTTAAAACAATGTCCTGGGTAACGATCATCGCAATAAATCCCAATAAAGGGTTGATTTTATGCCAAATATCTAATGAATTCTTCTTCAAGTTCCATTTACTATATATTAATAATTTAAGTGTTTGACTTTTTTTATTAGCTATTATTGGGCGGTTGCTAGATTGTCTAGAAACTAAAATTTTTAAAATTATGGCTACTTTAGGAGTAAACATTGATCATATTGCAAATGTAAGGCAAGCAAGGAAAACTGTGGAGCCTGACCCTGTGCAATTTGCTTTTTTAGCTGAATTAGGAGGCGCAGACTCCATAACAGTTCATCTAAGAGAAGATAGAAGACATATACAAGATAGAGACGTATTCCTTCTAAAAGAAACTATAAAAACAAAACTCAATTTAGAGATGGCTGCTACAGAAGAAATGTTAGAAATTGCAAAAAAAACTCTTCCCGATTATGTAACGCTTGTACCCGAGAAAAGAGAGGAAGTTACTACTGAAGGAGGGTTGGATGTTAAAAGTAATTTGGAATACCTTAAGAATTTTGTTGGAAATTTAAAGGATTCAAATATAGAAGTAAGTGCATTTATTGATCCTTTTAGTGAACAGATAAAGTATTCCAAAGATATAGGGTTTGATTTTATAGAATTACATACTGGAAAATATTCTGAACTATCGGGATCTAAACAATATAAAGAGCTCCAAAGGATTATAGAGTCTACACATTTAGCAAATGACCTTGGATTAATTGTTAATGCTGGTCATGGCCTGAACTACAATAATGTTAAAAAAATTGCATCAATTAACAATATGAACGAGTTGAACATAGGTCATAGTATTGTTGCAAGGGCTCTAGCGATAGGATTAGAAAAGTCTGTACGTGAAATGAAGTCCCTAATAACATCAAATTAAATTTCAAAATGACAACATACTTTTTCGTTGCGGCAAGTGAAAAGTTTTTAACAGTTGAAGAACCACTTGATGAAATTTTGAAAGAGAGGATAAGGAACTATAAAGAAAATAATAAAGAAATAGATTTTTGGCTCTTAAAAAATCCATCATTTTTACAATCCACTCAATTTGCTGATCTAAAAGCAAAAATTCCATCTACCCCAGCAGTTGTTTTATCGACTGATAAAAAATTTATAACTTTCTTAAAGCTTCGTTTAGAGTTTGTTGCTGTGGGGGAATTCGAATGTCCTAATGCAGAAATAATTGATCCATTTAAAGTTGAGTAATATAACCATCTAGTAAATTGCTCAATCTTTATAAGTCAAATAAAATTGAAGTAATTAGTGAGCTGTTAACAGAGGAATTAAAAATATGTCCTCCGGCTATAAATGAGAAATTAGAAATAGTAGTCCCCAATTACTTTTTGGGGAATTGGTTACGTGAACAAATAACTATAAAAAACAAAATAAGTGCTCTTTATGAATTAAAGACAATATCAACGTATACCGAATCTTTATTGACAAATTTTTTCCCTGCAATTGATATGAGTGCATGGAATTTTGAGTCAATTAAATGGGGTATTATTGATTCCTTGGAAGAATTAAATAGCTTTAAAGAATCATTTCCACTTAGAAATTGGATTAATAAATATTTGGATAATAAAAAGACAATTGATGGAGACATATATAATCTGACAAAAAAGATCACGAATAATTTTATTGATTATCTGATTTTTAGACCTGAAATGATTGCTCAATGGAATAGATCTGAAATTAATTCATCTAATCTATTTAAGAATTTAAACCCAGATCAATTTTGGCAACCTATTTTATATAAATTATTAGAGGAAAAGATATCTGAAAAACCATCATGTTTATACATGATTGAAGTAATAAAGAATTTAAGAAAAATTAAAAAAGTTCAATTTCAAATACCAAATCAAATTTATATTTTTTCAGATAATAACTTATCTAAACTACATATTAATTTTTATTCAGAACTTTCAAAATTTATTAAGGTAAATTTGTATTTATTATCTCCTGGAGAAGATTTATGGAATAGAATCAATTGTCTTGAAGGTGAGTTGGAATTTGATAATAATGAAAGTAAATTGCATTTAAATAATACAAATATAGAGAAAATATTTGGTAAATTTGGAGCAAACTTTCAGAAATTAATTGATGAAAATATTTATACAGAAGGTATAAATTTAAAAAATAATCTTATTTATCTCGATCCAACAACTAATTTTCATAATAAGAAAGATATTCCTCTTCTTAATCAAATACAAAAAAAACTAATTGATAATAATAGCTTTGATTTTATAGTAAGTGAAAGGGATGATTCAATATTACTTTGCGAGCATTTTAATCAGAATAGTCAATTTGAATATTTAAGAAATAAAATTATAGAAGTAATAAATTCTTGCGAGAATATTAAATATAGTGATATTGCTGTTTTATCTCCACAAACTAATTTAATTAAACCTTATCTAAGGTACATCTTTAATAATGAGCTAATTAATGGTGAGAAGATACCTTATTTTTTTATTGATGAGGATAATCATGACTCTTCAGGCATTTATCAATTTCTAATTGACATTACTGAAATAGCAAGTGAAAAAATTACACTTGAAAAAATAGATTATATTCTTTCGAAAAAAGTAACTCAGAAAATTTTTGATTTTAATATAACTGAAAAGGATGAAATTATTTTCTTACTTACCCAAGCGGGGTTTCATTGGGGATTAGATGATAAAGAAAGATTAGGTGAAGAGAAAAATACCCTAGATTGGTGTATAAATAGAATTACTTTAGGCTTAATTTATGACAAAGAAGTAAATTTAAGTACTTTTAATTTAATACCATTTAGCTATGAAAATATAAGTTTGGATTTGAATAAATGGGTTAAAATATTAATTCATTTAAAAAAATATATTAATTTGATAAGGGGATCTTTTTCTTACTCGAATTGGGTTGAAAAGATAAAGTTTATATTAAAAAGTATTGCTGATTCTAATGGAAATTTCAATTTAGAAATAAGTGAAATAAATAGAATTCTTGATAATCACGCAATACCTTTAATACCTGATGGTCTTATCTTGTTAAAAGTTTTTAGAGAAATATTAATTTCTTGCATAAATAAAGTTAAATATCAAAGCAAATCAAGAGTCAACAAGATCCTAGTAAGTGATATTGAGAATTCAAGGCATATTCCACATAAGGTTATCTTCCTGATAAACATGAATAGTATTAATTATCCAAAATTACCAAAGAGTGAAAACATTAATTTATTAAAAAACAAATATCATTTGGGTGATCCATCTATTTTTGAAAGAGAGAAATATGCATTTCTGGAGTTGTTAATTGCCTGCAGAGAAAAATTTATAGTTACTTGGGTAAAAAATGATAAAGACAATAAAAAATTAGATGTTTCTTTTCCTATAAAAGAGTTAATTTCTTTTTTTGATAGTTTCTTAAACCAAAGTCAAAGAGAACTAATAATTAAAGATTCTGATTTAAATAAAAATGAAATAATTGATCTTGATAATTCTAAGATTGTTAAAAGTAATTATTCTTTAATAGAAGATATAAATTGGAATGAAAAAAAATCTGATATTAAAAATTACAAATTATCAGAATTGATTTATTGGTTCAAGACTCCACAAAAATATTGGCTTAATAAAAACAATATTTCTCCAAAGAAAATATTTATTCATCATCCAGACGAGGAGTATGTAAGCAATCTGCAAAAGTCGCAATTAATTACAAAAATAATCCAGCAAGTTGAGATTGATAATCATAATATTATTGATGATTTAAATGAATTAAATATTAATGATCAACTGGCTGAAAATGGTATTATTATGCCCAAAAATAGTATTTTTACAAAAGAAAAAGAAATCAAAGACTTATTAAACAGTCTATCTGCAAATTTGAGTCAACATAATAAGATTAATAAAATCTATGTTAAGTTAAATGCAAATAAAGAAGAATATTTAATCGCTGATGACACCGTAATTGAATTAATTAATGCGAAGTTAAGTTTAAGTAGTTTGACTGAGGCTTGGATAAAATTACTCTTTATTTCTTCTTTAAAGAGGAATATAAAAAGGACTAAAGTAATTTTTAGAACAGAAAATAATTATAAATCGCAAATTATTCAATCACCAGGAGCAACTGAATCAAATCTAATTATGGAGGATTACATAAATATTTTTAAAAATTATTCTGAAAAATGTTTACCTCTTCCTCCAGAAAGTGCTTATAAATATGTAGAAGCAAAAATAAAATCAAAAAATGAAAAAAAAGCTTTTACGGATAAATGGATTGGTAATAAAAATTTTTCTAAAGGAGAAAGAGATAATATCGAAATGAAATTGTGTTTTGGTAATGAAAAAGAACCAGATTTCTTTCTTGGAAATAATAATTTTGATCAATTATCATATAGATTATATGGTCCTCTAATAAAAGCATTAAAGAAATAAAAAATGTCTAAATTTCAGTTAAAAATTTTTTTTAAAGCTGCTTATGATCTAATACTTGTTTTTTTACAGTTCTTTATTATTAGTCTTCATTTTTTTCAATGGGAATATCTTCCACACAAACAACTAATTCAAGCAAGTCTTTTTTCTTATTTACTTGGTATTTTAATTATTATAATCGCTTTCATAATAATGTTAGTTTCAATTAAAGACTTAGGTAGAAATTTATCCCCTTTTCCAAGACCTATAAACAATAGCAATCTTGTTACTACAGGTATTTATCGATTTACGCGTCATCCTATGTACTATTCTTTAATATTTATTTCCATTGGAGTTTTTATAATAAAATTATCTATTTATTATTTATTTTTGACATTAAGTTTAGCTTTAATAATTAAATTTAAGATTGCCTTGGAAGAGAAATATTTAATTAATAAATTTAATAATTACTTACTTTATAAAAATGAGGTCAAAGTTTAATTTTATAAAGAAATGGATATTAATCAAATTAAATTAGATAATAAGTTTAAATTAGTAGAAGCAAGTGCAGGAACTGGTAAAAGTTTTACTTTGGCTCACTTAGTTTTAAGAAATGTTTTGGAGAAAAAAGTTAAATCAGATGAGATACTCTTGCTAAGTTTTACAAAAAATACATGTTCTGAATTAAGAGATAAAATACTCTCAAGATTTCATAATTTAAAATTATATTTGCAATGTCATAATGAAAGTAAGATAGATAATACTCTTAAGGATTGGTATCTAAATTTTAAGGATCAAGATAAATCAAAGGAAAAAATAATTTCCGAAATTGATAATTTTATAAATCAATTCTATAAGTTAAAAGTAACTACATTCCATGCTTTTTGTAATAATATTATTGATGAATATAGTGTTGAAATAGGTGTAACTCAAGATCCATATATTGAAAATAATATTGATAATTTTTATAAAGATGTAATAGATAATTTGTGGATTGATGATTTTCTGAATCTTAATCATGAGCTCATTTCAGCAGTAAACACAAAAAAAATAAGTTCTAGATTTGGAAGTAGGATCAATAAGTCATTTTTTGTAGAAATTTTAAAAAATATAGATCAAGAAAATATCTGTAAATTTCAAATAAATAATAAATATAAGAGTATTGATTTAAATAATTATTTTAATGAATTTTTTTATTTAAATTGGAACGAGTTTTGTTTAGAGTGGAATAAGAAAGGTAAGGAATTATTTTTACAGCTCATAGAGTTGGGAAAATTAATTAAGGAGAGTGGTGGAAAAAGTCAAATATATTCTGCAAAACCAAGAAATGATAAGTTTAATCAAATAAATTGTTGGATTGAAGAGATTAACAAAAGGCTTAATTCTAAAAATATTATTGATTTTATATATGATATTTCTAAGGATGATCTTTTATCTAAATATTTTTACATTGAAAATATATCTAAAGAAATTAATAAACATAATCTAAAATTAGATTTTTCTAAATTTAATTTATTACAAGATAAAATTTATAAAATAAAAGAAGGTTTCTTTACTGAATTTGTAAGAATATTTACCCAATTAGCTTATATAAAATTAATTGAATTAAAAAAAAGTTTTTCTATTTTCAACTTCAATGATCTTATAAAGACTCTAGAAAATACATTTCTAGATTCGGAAATTAGTAATAGTAATACTCTATCTAAAATTCAAAATAGATTTAAATGTGTCTTAGTTGATGAGTTCCAAGATACAGATATTACTCAGTGGAATTTAATAAAAAAGTTCTTTAATACAAAAAATCATTTTTTACTTTGCGTAGGTGATCCAAAACAAGCGATTTACAAATTTAGAGGTGGAGATATTGAAACTTACTTAGATGCAAGATCTAATGCTATCGAAGTTTTTAGTCTTACAGATAACTATAGATCCTCAAAAAAGTTAATTGATGTTCTTAATAAACTTTATAAGAATGGACTTAAACAATCAAAAGTAAAATATAGTAAATTAACCTCAAGAATTAATGAAAATATTAATCCTGAATTTAAATTTAAAAATGTATTTGAAATTGTAGAATTTTCAAAAAAGGATACCGATATAGAGGATCTTGTAACACATTACATAGTTAACTTTATTTTAAATAATAAAGAAATTGATATTAATAAAATTGCGATTCTTACATTAAATAATAATCAATGCTTAGATTTTAAAAAAAAATTAAATCAGTTTAACCTCCCATGCAAAATTAAAAATAAACAAAATATTTTTGATACTGAAGCAAGTTCTCTACTATTTTTATTAATTGAATGTTTATTAAATCCGAGGTCTTTAAAAAATATAACTTTGCTTGCCACTTCAAAGTTTATAGAAATAAAATTAGAAGATTTACTTGATCATGGAATTAGTAATAATTTAGAAATTTTAATTAATAAATGCATTACTTGGTCTGAAGAACTAAGAGAAAAAGGTTTTTTAAACATTGTTAATGAACTACTTATAAATTACAAGTCATCCTCGATTATTCAAGATTCAGATTTAAATTCAAATTTATTTCAACTTTCAGAAATTGTTGAAATAGAATTAATAAATAATGATTTTGATCTAAATATAGTCTTGAACTGGTATAAAAATCAGTTAGATCATATTTTAAGAATTTCTACTGGAGAAGATTTTCTCACGAAAGATTATAATCTTCAAAATGGAATAAATCTTTTTACCATTCATAGTAGTAAGGGCCTTGAATTTGAAATAGTCCTATGTCCATATCTTTCAATTATTTCAAATAAGGCAAATAAAATTAAAGGACCTCTTTGGAAATCAAATATTGATAGAAATATATACGTTAATATTTCTAATAATTACGCGAAGGTTGAAAAATTTAAATTAATAGAAGAAGAAGATTTATTTAAAGAGAGTGAAAGGTTAATTTATGTAGCACTTACAAGGAGTAAATATAAACTTATTGTTTTTAATGATTTAGAGGATACTAATAATATTTTTAATAATGATTTACTTAATAATTTGGAAAATATCAATATTTATAAGTCTACTTGTGAATTCAGGATAGAAAAAGAGAAAATAAAAGAAACTTTTTCTAAGTTCCAAACTAACCGATTGAATAATAATCTTTGGAAAATAGATAACGTTAATAAAAAAATATCTAATGTATTTAATTCTGATCAATTTATTTCTTATTCAAGTTATTCTTCTTGGATACGTAAAGATAAAAATATTGATTCAGTTATAAATCAATATAAGGATTATGAAGATAATATATCAATTATCAAAGATTCTAATTTTAAGAATTCAAAGAATTATCCTAATTATTTTTCTTATCCAAATCCCTTAAGTGAATTTCCAAAAGGAACTATTGCTGGGACTTGCCTGCACAAAATAATAGAAAGATTTGAATTTAGAAACGATAATAATCAAGAATTAATTGATTTAATTATTGAGGAATTGAACTTTCATCAAATCGATACTTCTTTAGCTATTAAAGTAAAAGATGCGATTTTAAGAATCATAAATATTTCTTTAGGAAGAGAATTACAAAATAAGAAACTAGTTGATATTCCAAATGAATACTTAATTAAGGAACTCAAATATGATTTAACCCTATCTTATGAAGGTAGAAATATTAATTCTAATGATATATCAAATTGCTTTTTTTTAGATCAGGAATATGAATTTGGTGAAGAATATGCAAATAAAATAAATGATCTTCAAATTATGAATAAAGGCTTTCATTCAGGATGTATTGATTGTGTGTTCCCTGTAGGAAATAAATTAGAAGATAGTAAATGGTGGGTAATTGATTGGAAAAGTAATTTGATTTCTGGTAGTGATAATTGTGACTGTTTACCAAGAAACTATAACTATGAAAACATGAGAAATGAAATGATTAAACATCATTATCCATTGCAATCTCATCTTTATTTATTAGCATTGCATAGATTATTAAAGTGGCGACTTAAAAATTATCAACCAGATAAACATCTAGGAGGATATATTTATTTGTTTTTAAAGGGATTGCCAGATTTTGAACTATTTGAAAAATCTAAGTCTAAAGATATATCTCCAGGTATTTTTATTAGCAAAGCACCTTTAAAAAGAATTAATTATTTAGATAATCTTTTTTAGAATGACTAAAACTAATAAAGATATTGAAAAGTTCCAATACGATCATATATTTAATTTAATCTTAGGAATTTTCAAATTTAGTGAAAAAAAATATGGAAATTTCGTAAAAGATGTAATAAAAATTCTATTAGAGTTTGAAAAAAATGGTGAAACTATTATTGATGTTGATAATAGTTTAATAATCTTTGAATTATTAGAAGATGGCTGGCCTAATAAACATATGGATGTTCTAAAAAATATAGGTTTGATTGGTTCCCTTCATTCTCCATTCGTATTAGTAAATAGAAAATTATCCTTATCAAAATGGTCAAAAAAGATAGAAAGAGTTATTAATTCATTCCTGAAAAAAATAGATACCGATAATTTAATGAACTCAATAATTTATAAAGATGATAATAAAATTGATCAAATTAAAAATATATTTAAATATTCAAACTTAGTTTTCCTTCAAGGAGGACCAGGTACGGGTAAAACCACTTTAATAATAAAGTTAATACTAGAACTCCTTCAAATTGATAACTTTTTAAATATTGGTTTGTCTGCTCCAACTGGTAAAGCTACAGCTCGTTTAAAAGAGGCTCTTAATGATAAAAAAAATATTTCCTTTAGCAAATTTCTAGACCAAATAGAATTTCAAACTTTACATAGATGGATTTTAAACTCTCAAAATAAATCTCTTAAGCTGAAATTTAAACTAAAAGAGCTTGATATTTTCATAATTGATGAAATGTCAATGGTGAATATCGAATTGATTGAATCAGTTTTAAATTTGCTAGCAAAGGACTGTAAAATTATTTTAGTTGGAGATAAAAATCAATTGTCTCCAGTAAATAACTGTTCTATATGGAATTATTTGTTTGAATATTCCGATAATAGTTCAATTAAATCTTGTGTAGTAAATTTAGAAAAAACTTATAGAAATATTGGCGATATAGCATTAATTAGTAGTTTAATATTTAATGATGATTTATCTTTACTTAATCAAAAGATAAAAGAATTAGAAAAAGATAATAATTCAAAAGAAATTAATTTTTCAAAGAGTAGAGAAAAAAATATTCCAAAAGATCTATTATTTTCGATTACAAGTCATCTAAAACAGTTAAATATTTCAACTTCAAATTTAAGTAAAAAAAAATATATATTTGATGAGCGTATTGATAATTTATTGCTTAATGAAAAAGATTTAGTAGATAAGATATTCCTGGATTTACAAAGTAACTTGATTTTATGCGAAAAAAATTCCGGAATATGGAGTGTTGAATATTTGAATGAAATTGTTTTTGGTCAAAAAAAACCCTATGACTTTAAAACTCTTAAAGAGGGCGTTCCGATCATGTGTACAAAAAATAATAATGAACTTGGATTGTCAAATGGGGATATCGGAGTACTTATAGGTTTTAAAAATAAAAGAAAATATCTTTTTAGAAAATTTAATGATAATAACGAAGAAATTGTCACTTTGATTGATCCATCTAATTTAGAAAATGTTGTACCAGCAATAGCCATTACTATTCATAAATCTCAAGGAAGTGAATCTGAAAAAGTAAACATTTTGTGGTCGCAAAATTATAGAAGAAATCAATATGCTGTAAAAGAAAAAAAAGATAATCAAAATATCTTTTGCAGAGATAATTTTGAAAGAAGGTTATTTTATACTGCTGTTACAAGAGCGAAAAAATCTTTAAATATATATTATTTAAATTAAATTTTAATTTTGAGAAATTAGTAATATCTTAACCCCAAGATGTTAGATTAATAATTCGGCTCTGTAAGGCTAATCAACAATTTAAGTCAATTTAGATATTTGTTGAATGCCTAATCAGAAGATTATTAGGCATTTAAAATGACTTTAAAAAAAAATAGCAACTCTCTTGGTAGTGAGCAGGAAAAGTCTCAGAATGAAGACTCTCCCCTACTAGAGTTCAAGAACTTAGATAACAAAAAAGAAATTGAACCTAAACTTTTGGAAGTACAGAAAGGAGATAATAATGAGAATGGATTCCTCGGTTTTGGGTTTAATCAATCGATCTTAAACTCATTAATAAATAAAGGATATAAAAATCCAACTCCCATCCAAAAAGCTGCAATTCCCGAACTAATGTTAGGCAGGGATTTACTAGGCCAAGCACAAACTGGAACAGGAAAGACTGCAGCTTTCGCATTACCATTAATAGAAAAACTTACAGATAATAATGAATTAAATGCCAAGGTTTTAGTTATGACTCCTACAAGAGAATTAGCAACTCAAGTGGCAGAATCTTTTAAAAGTTATAGTTCTGAATCTAGTAATTTTAAGACAGTTGCAATATATGGAGGTACCGACTATCGAAATCAAATTTCTGCATTAAAAAGAAAAGTTGACGTAGTAGTTGGGACCCCAGGCCGAATAATGGATCATATAAGGCAGGGTACTTTTAAAATTAAAGATATAAATTGTCTTGTTTTAGATGAGGCAGATGAAATGTTAAATATGGGTTTTCTTGAAGATATTGAATGGATAATAGATCAACTTCCGGAAAATAAGCAGATGGTATTGTTTTCAGCAACAATGCCTAGTGAGATAAGAAATATAGCAAAAAAATATCTAAATGACCCCGCCGAAATATTAATTAAAAGTGTCAAAAAAGAAACTCAATTAATTTCGCAAAAATTTCTATATGTACAAAGGCATCATAAGTTAGATGCTTTAAAAAGAATACTAGAACTTAATAACGAGGGAGTAATTATTTTTGTTAGGACAAAACTACTTACTACTTCAATAGCTGAAGCTTTAGAGAATTCAGGTCATACTGTGGCAGTACTTAATGGAGATATACCTCAAAATCAAAGAGAAAATACTGTAGATAGATTGAAAAAAGGATTTATTAATATCCTCGTTGCAACTGATGTGGCAGCTAGAGGATTAGATGTTGAAAGAATAAAACTCGTCGTTAATTACGATTTTCCTTTTGACAAGGAAACATATACTCATAGAATTGGAAGAACTGGAAGGGCAGGTAGATCAGGAGAAGCAATTTTATTTGTTAATCAAAGAGAAAAACATTTTCTGAGAAACTTAGAAAATTCAACAAGGACCAAGATTGAAGAAATTAATATACCAAGTAATAAAATAATAAATGAAAAAAGGATGGAGAAACTTATAGATAATGTTAATGAGAGTTCTTTAGCTAAAGACGAAAATGAAGAAAATAAAGCTTTGATTATTGATGTACTAGATAATTTAAAAGAAAAATACTCTATGGATGACTCAAATATTGCAATGGCGGCGATTAATTTAGTAATAGGTAATAAATCATTTTTTGTTAATGACGATGATTCTTGGATTAATAAACAAAATAATACTGATCGAAATAGATCAAATAGAAATATTAATAATCGTATGAGAAATTCAAATAGAAGAAATAATTATCAAAATGATTCTTTTGAAACCTACAAATTTAACTTTGGTAAATTTGATGGAGTTAGAGTTGCAAATATTATATCTTCAATCTGTAATTCAACTAATATAAATGGTAGATCCATTGGTAAAATACAGATTTTTAATGATTATAGTTTGGTAGATTTACCAAGAGATCTGCATAGAGAAACTAAAAATAAATTAAAAAAAATTAAAGTCAGAAACTAGTGATAGAGTATGAAAGCTAGCAAATATAATTTATTTATTTTTGTGAATCTGATAATACTATTCAACTCCTTTAATAGTTATTATTTAGCTCAAACGAAACACAATTCAATCATAAAATTATTTTGCCTCCAGAGTGTCAAAGAGGAGATGATGAAAGCAGAAATGGTATATAGTGAAGAGATTGCGAATGGAACTTGTGAGTGTTACTACGAAGAATTTATGCAAAATGCAAGTCATCAAGATGCAAAAACAAAATGTAAATTAGAAACTAAAGAAAATTTAAATCATAATAGAAAAATTTAATTATTATTTTTATGAGGTCTAAGAACAATCAAAATCCAATAATTAGACTTTATTTAAATCTGATTGAGGAAAGAAGGTTACTACTTTTTGCTTTTCTTAGTTCCATAATTAATAAAATATTAGATTTAGCTCCCCCTGTAATAATTGGTCTTGCAGTGGATATAGTTGTTAAGGAACAGAATTCATGGATTGCTGGTTTTGGGATAAAAGAAGTTCCAGCGCAATTGATTTTTCTGGCATTTGCTTCAGGTATAGTTTGGTCTGGTGAATCCTCCTTTGAATATTTATATTCTATTTTATGGAGAAATTTGGCTCAGCTATCGCAACATAAATTAAGAATAAAAGCTTATGATCATATCCAGAAATTAGATATGGATTTTTTTGAAAATGATAATACTGGAAGGCTATTATCTATTTTGAATGATGATATAAATCAACTCGAGAGATTTCTAGACCAAGGAGCTAATCAGATTATTCAGTTATTTATAACTGTCTTAATAATTGGGGGCACTATGATTTTTGTCGCTCCAAAAATTGCTTTATTTGCTTTCTTTCCTATTCCAATTATATTTTTAGGATCAATTAAATTTCAAAGGAAGCTTGCTCCAAAATACAGAGATGTTAGAAATAAAGCTGGACTGTTGGCATCAAGGCTTAATAATAATTTAAGTGGAATTCTAACTATAAAAAGTTTTACTAAAGAAAAATGGGAACTAAATAGATTAAATAAAGAAAGTCTCGATTATCAAAGAAGTAATAAGTCTGCAATAAAATTATCTTCTGCTTTTATCCCTCTTATAAGATTTGCAATTTTATTTGCTTTTATAGCGATTCTATTAATTGGAGGTTTCCAAACTTGGAATAAGACACTTGATGTAGGTACTTATAGTTTTTTAGTGTTTATTACACAAAGACTATTATGGCCTTTAACTACTTTGGGACATGTTTTAGATGATTTTCAGAGATCTATGGCTTCAATAGATAGAGTAGTTGATCTCATAGATACGCCTATAAAAATAAAAGATGGAAAAATAAAAATTGAACCTAAAGATATCAAAGGAGAAATTATTTTTAATAATGTAAATTTTAATTATCCTGGACGAGATTTAACTTTAAAAAACATAAATTTCAAAATTGAAAATAACTCAACATTAGGAATTGTTGGTTTAACAGGTTCTGGTAAAAGTACAATAATAAAACTACTACTTAGAATTTATGATAGTAATAATGGTTCAATAACCTTGGATGGGGTTTCTATTAAAGAAATAAATTTGAGGGATTTAAGAAAGTGTATCTCTTTAGTAAGTCAAGAAACTTATTTATTTCATGGAAGTATACAAGAAAATATTGCTTATGGCTCAATCAATCCAAGTCTTCAAGATATTATCAAAGCTTCAAAGATTGCGGAAGCTCATAAATTTATTGAACAATTACCAGATGGTTATAAAACTATAGTGGGGGAAAGGGGCCAAAGGCTCTCAGGCGGGCAACGTCAAAGAATTGCCTTGGCGAGAGCTGTTTTAAAGGATGCTCCAATATTAATATTAGATGAAGCTACAGCTTCAGTAGATAATGAAACAGAGGCTTTAATTCAAAAATCGTTATCTAAAATCACAAAAGAAAGAACAACTATAGTAATAGCTCATAGATTAAGCACTATAAAAAATGCCGATAATATTGTAGTTATTGATAAAGGTAAAATAGTTGAAAGCGGGAAACATGCAAAACTATTAGATCAGAACGAAATATATGCTGATTTGTGGAATGTACAAGTAGGAATCTAGTATGAATTTCTAAATTATATTAAGAAGTTAAATGATTCAATTACATTACTAAACATACCGTCAACTTTATTCCACCTTTCTTCATTTGTTCCCACAGCGAAAGTGTAAAGTGTTCCTCTATCAATTACGACAGTAGCTAATTCATGTCTTGCCTGTTCATTTAAATTTAATTCATACTCTAAATCATAGAAAATATGATTGGATGCCTCCCTCTTATTGGCATTTATAAGTTTTACCTCTCTACCTGAACCTTCGGGTGCAATGACTTTATCAATTAATGTTTGACCTACTTCACTTGGGCTTCCTAATTGCTCTAATTGAACTTCTTTATTTACATCAGAAATAACTAAACTTAAGGTCTCATTACTATTTATTAGATCATGATAAATAATTTCAGGTCCTCCATCAACTTTTACTCTAGTCCATCCTGTTGGATACAAAAAGGCATATCTTCCATCTGGACTTTGATACGCTTCTAATCCCGCATTTAGTCCACCACTACAAGCACTCAGTGTTAAACATAAAAAAATCAAAAATAAATATTTGAAAGGGTTAAACTTAATATTTTTCATTTTGTTTGAAATTACTAACTAAAAACATAATAAGACATTAATAGTAAACAATTATGGCAATTCAGAATTTTGCGTCTAAATTATCCCTAGAAATAGTTTGATTTTGATTACTTATACCAAGCCGCTTTCAAAATTAATTGGTCATTTTGAGAAATTTCCAGGGATTGGTCCAAGAACAGCGCAACGATTAGCCCTGTTTATTTTAAAACAACCCGAAAGTACAATAAGAGATTTTTCAAAGGCTCTTTTAGAAGCACATAGTAATGTTGGTCGTTGCAAAAAATGTTTCAATTTAACTTCTGAAGATGAATGTGAAATTTGCAAAAATACTGAAAGAAATCAAAAACTAATCTGTGTAGTAGCAGAAACTAAAGATTTGCTTGCTTTGGAGCGCGCCAGAGAATTTAAAGGTGTTTACCATGTTATTGGTGGTTTAATATCCCCAATGGATTCTGTTGGCCCCGAACTCTTAGAAATAAGAAGCTTGGTAGAAAGAGTTAGCAAGTCTGAAATAGATGAAATCATATTGGCATTGACCCCCAGTGTTGAGGGAGATACAACAAGTCTTTATATTGGAAAATTGTTAGCCCCTTTTACTAAAGTTACTAGGATTGCATATGGCCTTCCAATGGGCAGTGAACTTGAATATGTCGATGAAGTTACACTTGCAAGGGCGTTAGAAGGAAGAACAAAACTAAACTAGACAATGAGAGAAAATAATCTAATCAAGAAAGAAAAAATACTAAGACTTCCCTCTTGGATTAAATTTCCTATTAGCAAAGCTTCAGAATTCGAAAAAATACAAACACTCATCAAAAAATCAAATATCCATACTATTTGTGAAGAAGCAAGATGTCCAAATAGAGCAGAATGTTATGCCTCAGGAACAGCCACTTTCTTACTGGGTGGATCGATATGTTCTCGTTCATGTGCTTTTTGTCAGGTAAATAAAGGTAGACCTAGTTCTATCAATATTCATGAAGGTACTCAAGTCGCTGAAGCAGTGAAAGTACTAAATTTGAAATATGTTGTTTTGACATCTGTAGCTAGAGACGATCTACCCGATCATGGTGCAAATTTATTTATATCTACAATTGACAAAATTAGGAAAATTGATTCAACAATTAAAATAGAGGTTTTAACTCCTGATTTATGGGGTGGGGGCAAAAATTTTGATGAAACTAATAACCTTCAGACTGAGAGATTGAAGATGATTTTAGAAAAAGATCCAATATGTTTTAATCATAATCTTGAAACTGTTGAAAGACTGCAAAAAGAAGTTAGGAGGGGGGCGAATTACAAAAAATCCATTAGTTTACTTAAAAAGTCAAAAGATATTGCTCCTCATATTCAAACTAAATCAGGCATTATGTTAGGTCTTGGGGAAACATTGGATGAAATAAAAAATACAATTTATGATCTTAAAAAAATAGATTGTGATCAAATTACAATTGGCCAATATTTAAGACCCTCATTTAATCATTTGGCAGTTAAGAAATATTGGGATCCAACAGAGTTTGAATATTTATATCGCTTCTCTAAGGAATTAGGATTCAAAAAAGTATCTTCTGGCCCTTTAGTTAGAAGTAGTTATCATGCAGGTTAACTTTCTTCAATTAAAGAGAGTTTCTTTTCAAGTCTTTTCAATATGGAAATACATTCCCCGTTCATAAGTGTACCTGCACCTCCCCAAACCAATCTTAATAAAAGATCCGCTGGGCTAGAACCAACTTCTTTGACAATTCTGAATCCTATTAACTTGAAATATCTTACAAGTTTTTTACTATAGCCTTCACTATCAAAAATAGCTAAAAGTCTTACTTTGTGGCTTGATTTTTTTTCAATTGCCCAAGTCATAGTTGTTGCCCATATAAATTCCGAAACAAAAGCAGGCGCTTTACTGAGGATTCTTAATGTATCAAGCTGAATTCCTTGTTTATTTAAATAAGTCCAACCTTTCATTTCTGCCCAAATCTTAATGATGTTATCTTTCTGTTCTGCAATAACTATTCTAAAGAAACAAAATCCTAGAGTTTCTCTTACTTGAATTTTAATTAATAATCCAATGGTACCTGCTAATTTTTCTAATTCTTCAACTTTCATGATTTTAAAAATTAGTCCTTATGGATTTTATGATTTTCCGCTTTGAATCTATCGATCTGTTTTTGTCTTTCTTCAAACCTTTTCCTATCATCATCACTGAATTGATCTATGCAGAAATGACATTGGATACCCTTTCTATATTCTCTCCTTTCTTGATCTTGAATTGAAACTGGCATTCCACATGCATGACAAATCGAATAGGAGCCTTTTTCTAATTCTTGATTTAAAGCAACTCTTTTATCAAAAACATAACATTCACCTTTAAATAAGTTTTTTTCTTTTGGCATTTCATCAAGGTATTGAAGAATGCCCCCTTGTAGGTGATAAATATTTTTATAACCTTTCTTTTTCAGCAAACTAGTAGCTTTTTCACATCTTATTCCTCCGGTACAAAACATTGCTATATTTGTAGAATCTTTATTTTCTACATGGGTATCTAAATGATCATCTACCCACTTGGGGAATTCGCTAAAGTTTCTTGTATTTGGGTTTATAGAGTTATGAAATGTACCTATAGAAACCTCATAATTATTTCTAGTATCAATAACTATTGTATTTTGATTTTTAATTAACTTATTCCAATCAGCTGAGTCAATATAGGTCCCATTATTTTCTGAAGGGTTTATTTCAGGGACACCCATAGTAACTATTTCTTTCTTGATTTTTATTTTTAATTTTTTGAATACTTTCTTTTTTGAAAAGTTTACTTTAATATTCAAGTTTCTATTATCTACATATTTATTAAGTAAATTGATAACAATATCAATTAAATTTTTCTCAGCACAAATAGTTCCATTAATGCCCTCACTTGCAAAAATTAATAAACCTGAGAGATCGTTTTCATCTTCGATTTCTAATAATTTATTTTTTAGATCAAGAATTAAGTTTTCTTGAAATGAGAAGAAAGAGTAAAGAGAAACTATTTTATAATTTTTGCCTTTCATAAAGAAGATAATGTTTTTTCACAAGTTTCAAAATCTTTATTAAATGATACTCCAACCTCTTTAAGAAGTTTTCTGTCTGATTGAAAAGATGGGTTTGAAGTTGTGAGTAACTCATCTCCATAAAAAATTGAATTTGCACCGCATTGAAAACATAAAATTTGGGCTTCTTTTGAGAGCTTTTCTCGCCCAGCACTTAATCTTATTTTACTTTTGGGCATAAGAATTCTGGCTGTAGCTATCATTCTTATCATCTCAATAGAATCAATTTCTTTATTATCTTCTAAACCAGTACCTTCAATAATTACTAATGAATTTATAGGAACACTTTCAGGGTGGGGATTCATGTTTGAAAGTACTTCCAAAAGAGATGCTCTATCGCCATTAGTCTCACCCAAACCTATTATTCCTCCACAACAAACATTTATCCCTGCATTTCTTACTCTTTTGATAGTGTCTAGTCTGTCTTGATAAGTTCTTGTCGTAATAATATTTTTATAATGCTCAGGACTAGTATCAAGATTGTGGTTATACGCTGTTAAACCTGCATCAGCTAGTCTGGAAGCTTGCTCTTCTGTAAGCATTCCAGCAGTAACGCATGCTTCCATGCCTAAATCTCTTACGCCGCTAACCATCTCTAACATTGCATTAAAAGATTTTCCATCTCTAATTTCTCTCCATGCCCAACCCATACAAAACCTATCTGCACCCTCATTTTTTGCTATTTTAGCTCTTGCTAAAACCTCTTCAACTTGAAATTGTGGATGACTTTTGATTTCGCTAGCACTATAAATTGATTGGCTACAATATGAACAATTTTCCTCACATCCACCAGTTTTTACGCTGAACAAAGATGCTAGTTGAATATTATACTTGTTGAATTTCCTGTGAACGATTTGTGATTCCCACATTAAATCAATCAGAGGCATATTAAGTATTTCTAATATCTCTTTCTTATTCCAATCGAATCTAATTTCACTTAATACCTTATTAATCGAATTTACCATATTTTTTAGAAAGAATAATGAGAATCATCATAAGATTCATTTGGTAATGATTCTATACCGCCGAAACGTCTATTTCTTGATTGGTAATCAATGATTGCTTTTAGGAATTCAAACTCATTGAAGTCAGGCCACATTATGTCAGATATATAAATTTCTGAATAAGCTAATTGCCATAAAAGAAAATTACTTATCCTTTTTTCTCCACTAGTTCTTATTAGTAATTCTGGATCTTTAATTCCTCGAGTTAACAACTCTGAATTAAATAATTCTTCATTAACCTCACTTGGTTTTATTTCACCAGAAGAAGATTTTAATGCTAATTCTTTTGCAACTTTTACTATTTCTTGCCTACCTCCGTAATTAACACAAACATTCAGTAAAAATTTAGTGTTGTTTTTAGTTAGAGATTCTGAATTAGATATTATTTTTTTAAGATTTTTTGGGAAAGGAGTTAAATCTCCTATGAATTTTATTTTTGTTGATTCTTCATGAATCTCTTCAATTTCGTTTCTCAAAACTTCGCTAAAAAGGTTTATAAGGAAGTCAACTTCTTTTGTTGGTCTTGTCCAATTCTCGGTTGAAAAAGCGTAAACAGTTAGTACTTTACAACCTAATTTTTTTGATGCTTTAAGAATCTCTTTCAAAACACTAACGCCTTTTTTATGACCATATGTGCGAGGTAACCCTTTTTTTGTTGCCCATCTACCATTACCGTCCATGATTATTGCAACATGTTCTGGAACTTTTTGCTTATCTATTTTCATGGATAAGTTATTATTTTCCGTGTCAATTATTTTTCCATAACTCATAATTTAATCATTATTTTTAAAAAAGATTGCAGGCTTTTCGATCTCTTTCTCATTAGAATTACTGATAATATTATCACTTGATTTTGTATTTTGGGATAAAGAATTATTACCTAAAGATGATTTATTCGTTGCAATTGTGTTTTGATTCCCAATCAAATTTACAAGAAGTTCTTGTAACCTGCTGCTGGTAATTGGTCTTTCAAGTTTCCCCTGGTTTGCTAATGATAATGTACCTGTCTCTTCAGAGACAACAATACAAATACACCTGTCAAATCTTTCTGTAATTCCTAGTGCTGCAAGATGTCTTGTTCCGTATCTACTTATTCCTTGCCTTGATAAAGGGAGTATTACCCCGGCAGATATTATTTTATTACCTTTCACAAGAACAGCCCCATCATGTAAGGGTGTATCTGTTGCAAATAGATTTATTAAAAGGTCAGTTGATAATTGTGCCTCAATATTTGTGCCTGAATATAAAAAATCTTCAGGTCTTAAGTCACTTCCCAAATCTACAACGATTAAAGCTCCCCGTCTATTTTGAGAGAGTTTACCTGCAGTATCAACTAATTGAGTAATGGTAGTTGAAGTTGCTCTAAATTCCTTTTGTGGATTTCCTAGTAATACGGCAAGCCTCCCAGTGCCTAAAAGTTCCATTAATCTTCTTAACTCTCCTTGCCAAAGGATCGCTAATGATAGAGAGCAAGCTAGAACTACGGCATCAATTAATTTTGATGTTAGCGGTAAGTATGCATATCTTTGAATAAACCATGCTGATGACACTAAAAACAAATATCCTCTAAGAAGCCATAATGTCCTTTGTTCTTTTACTCTGGAGAATAATAAAAGTCCGAAACCAACAGCAAATAAGACATCTAACAAAAGCTTTAAATTTATAATTCCCCAGAAATTCACACTAAAAACAAAATTAATCTAAATGTACCTAATTTTGTTAAATAAAGCGATCAGGCAAAACATCGTATCTTAAGAGATCAAATGGACTTTCTCTTTTTTGAATAATCTCTGCTTCTCCATTACAAACTAAAAGGGCTGCGGGCCTTGGAATTCTATTGTAGTTAGAACTCATTGAATTATTATATGCACCAGTACCAAATACACACATGAGATCTCCTGTTTTGCAATTTGCAAGTTCTATCTCCTTAAACAATACATCTCCTGATTCGCAGTGTTTCCCAGCAACAGTATATTTTTTTTTTGAATTAATATTTAAGGGGTCTTTTACCAAACATGCAGAATAATTTGATTGATATGTTATTGGCCTTGGATTATCACTCATACCACCATCAACAGACAAATAAGTTCTGATTCCTGGGATTTCTTTGAAAGCCCCAATTTTGTAAATTGTTATGCCTGCTGTAGATACGATAGATCTTCCAGGTTCACACATCAATTTAGGAAAATTTAAATTGTGCTTTTTACAAGCTTTAACTACAGAGGTGGAAATTGTTTTTACCCATTCATCAATAGAAGGTGGATCGTCATTTTTTGTATATTTAATGCCTAATCCTCCACCGACGTTAAGTTCCTTAATGTTATGGCCAAATTTCTTGGCGTCCAGAATAACCTTTACCATTATTTCACCTAGATCCTTATGTGGTTCTAATTCAAAAATTTGGGAACCAATATGAGCATGTATTCCTCTTAACTTTAGATGTCTAGTGTCACTTATGCTGGCAAATAAACTATTCAGATATTCGATTCCAAAACCAAATTTGCTATCAAATGAACCTGTTCTTATGTACTCATGTGTATGGCATTCTATTCCAGGAGTAAAGCGAATCATTATTTCTAAGTCGTGATTTAATGAGTTTGATGCTTCCTCCAATCTTTTTAAATCATAGTCATTATCTACAATTATTTTTATGTTATTTCTAATCGCGAAATCTATTTCTTTGTCAGATTTATTGTTCCCATGAAAAACAATTTTTTCATTTGGTACCCCACCTTTTAGGGCAGTTAATAATTCTCCCTCCGAAACTGCATCAAGTCCTAAACCTTCTGAGGAAACGAGGTTACTCATGAATACAGAGCTATTAGCCTTGGAGGCATATATCGGGAGTGATTCTCCTGGGTAATATTTTTCTAATGCTTTTTTATAAGCTCTACAAGACTTTCTTAATGTGATTTCGTCCAAAACATAGAGAGGAGAATCATATTTTTTAACTAATTCTTCAATTGAACATCCACCAACTGACAATTTCCCATCTCCCCCAATTGATGTAGTAATAGGTACGATATTTTTATTGGGACTTTCAAAGTCAATTTTCTGTTTTAAAAAAGATTGTTTTTCTTCCATGAGATAACCTTAAATAAAGCTTTGCCAAAATTGTCATATTTTATAATGACTCTAGATTTAATCTTTATAAATATATACATAATAAAATGATATCCATTAAACATATAAATGAGAAAGATATTGAATTATGTTCTGAATTAGATTCAAATACGATTTCGCTATGGAGCAAACAACAATGGGCTAACGAATTCAAAAAAGATGGTACAAAAATCTTTGGGTTATTAATGAAAAATTTAGTCATTGGCATTTGTGTTTTTCAAGTTGTTCTTGATGAAGCTCAAATAAATTATTTTGTTGTAAATAAGAAATTTAGGGAAAAAGGTTATGGATCTTATCTTATGAGCTATTTAATAAAAAAATGCGAAAAATTAAATCTTAGGAAATTACTATTGGAAGTTTCTCAGAGCAATGTTACTGCTGAAAGATTTTATAGTCGCTTTGATTTTTATACGGTAGGAATAAGAAAAAATTATTATAAAGATGGTTCACATGCTCTTTTAAAAGAAAAAAAAATTAACAACAAAATAATGTAAAAATTTAATTGTTCGGATAACCAGAATGCTTGAAATTACTATAATTTCTTGCTATATCACTAAAAAAGTTCAATTTGATTCAATAAAACATATTTTTGGGTATTCACAAAAGCTCATTCTGAACACAAAATAAACAGATTACTGGTAGGTTATTAGTAGGGATTTAATCTTCTAATGTTTGAGAGATTTACAGAAAAAGCTATAAAAGTCATTATGCTTGCTCAAGAGGAAGCTAGAAGACTTGGTCATAATTTCGTTGGAACTGAACAAATTCTTTTGGGATTAATTGGTGAAGGAACTGGAGTTGCAGCGAAAGTACTTAAATCACTTGGTGTTAATTTAAAAGATTCAAGGATAGAAGTAGAAAAGATAATAGGGAGAGGGTCAGGATTTGTAGCTGTGGAAATACCTTTTACTCCTAGGGCTAAAAGAGTTTTAGAATTATCTCTCGAAGAAGCCCGTCAACTAGGTCACAATTATATTGGTACAGAACACTTATTATTAGGTTTAATAAGAGAAGGCGAGGGAGTTGCTGCAAGAGTTCTGGAAAATCTCAATATTGACCTGACCAAAGTAAGAACTCAAGTTATTAGGATGCTAGGTGAAACAGCCGAAGTTGGCACAGGAACTAGTTCAAATAAGGGCAATCTTAAAACTGCTACTCTTGATGAATTCGGTACAAACCTAACAAAATTAGCTAGTGAATCAAAATTAGATCCTGTCGTTGGTCGCCATTCTGAAATAGATCGTGTCGTTCAAATATTAGGTAGGAGGACAAAAAATAATCCTGTTCTTATTGGCGAGCCAGGAGTTGGTAAAACAGCTATCGCAGAAGGTTTAGCTCAAAGGATACAAACAGGTGATATTCCAGACATACTTGAAGATAAAAGAGTTTTGACACTTGATATTGGTCTATTGGTCGCAGGAACAAAGTATAGAGGTGAATTTGAAGAGAGGTTAAAAAAAATAATGGAAGAAATTAAATCCGCAGGTAATGTCATACTTGTTATCGATGAAGTGCATACTTTAATTGGTGCTGGAGCTGCTGAAGGGGCTATAGACGCAGCAAATATTCTGAAGCCAGCACTGGCTAGAGGAGAACTTCAATGTATTGGAGCAACAACACTCGATGAATATAGAAAACATATTGAGAGAGACGCCGCTCTGGAAAGACGATTCCAACCTGTAATGGTAGGGGAGCCATCAATTGAAGATACAATAGAAATTTTAAAAGGTCTTAGAGAGCGTTACGAACAACATCATCGTCTAAAAATTACTGATGATGCGCTTGAGGCAGCAGCTCATTTAGGTGATCGTTACATATCAGATAGATTTTTACCTGATAAGGCTATAGATCTCATCGACGAGGCTGGAAGTAGAGTACGTTTAATAAATTCTAAACTTCCCCCTGAAGCCAAGCAAATAGATAGAGAACTAAGACAAGTTCAAAAACAGAAAGAAGAATCTGTAAGAGATCAAAATTTTGATCAAGC
Source organism: Prochlorococcus sp. AG-459-D04 (assembly GCA_003212035.1). Lineage (GTDB taxonomy): Bacteria > Cyanobacteriota > Cyanobacteriia > PCC-6307 > Cyanobiaceae > Prochlorococcus_A. Next base: position 67,270 of record QCRA01000001.1, on the reverse strand, counting down.
TGGCCAATTACGTGAAAAAGAGATGGAATTGTCTGCAAAAATTAAAGAGGTATTGGAAAATAAAAAAGAATCTACAGATGGAGATCAATTTGATGCTGATAATAAGTCTGTTAAAAGTGATTCAAAACTTTATCAAAGCCCCCTTGTTAGTGAAGAAGATGTAGCGCATATTGTGGCTTCATGGACAGGCGTACCTGTTCAAAAATTAACAGAAACCGAATCAGTAAAGCTTCTTAATATGGAGGAAACACTTCACCAAAGATTAATTGGACAGGATGAAGCTGTAAAGGCTGTTTCTAGAGCTATAAGAAGAGCAAGAGTTGGATTAAAGAATCCTAATAGACCCATCGCAAGTTTTATTTTTTCTGGTCCTACCGGTGTAGGTAAAACTGAATTAACTAAATCATTAGCTTCATATTTCTTTGGTAGTGAAGAGGCAATGATCAGATTAGATATGTCAGAATTTATGGAAAGACATACAGTTAGTAAACTTATCGGCTCGCCTCCTGGATATGTTGGTTTTAATGAAGGAGGTCAGCTTACTGAGGCGGTGAGAAGACGTCCTTATACAGTTGTTTTGTTTGATGAAGTTGAAAAGGCGCATCCTGATGTATTCAATTTATTACTGCAATTACTTGAAGATGGAAGGTTAACTGATTCTAAGGGTAGAACTGTAGATTTTAAAAACACATTGTTAATAATGACTTCTAATATCGGTTCTAAAGTAATCGAGAAAGGGGGAGGCGGTCTTGGATTTGAATTTTCAGGAGATTCAGTTGAAGATAGCCAATATAATAGAATAAAATCATTAGTTAATGAAGAACTTAAGCAATACTTTAGGCCTGAATTTTTAAACAGACTTGATGAAATAATTGTATTTAGGCAATTAACTAAAAATGAAGTTAAACAGATTGCTGTAATAATGTTGCAAGAGGTTTTTGCACGACTTCAAGATAAAGGCATTAAGTTAAATGTAACCGATGCTTTTAAAGAGAGACTGGTTGAAGAAGGTTATAATCCTTCCTACGGTGCGAGACCTTTGAGAAGAGCAGTCATGCGTTTACTTGAAGATAGCTTGGCTGAAGAAGTCCTTTCTGGGAGAATAAAAGATGGAGATAAAGCTTTAGTTGATATAGATGATAATAAAAAAGTTACAATAAATATTTCTTCTGAAGAATCTTCTCAAGAGCTAGCAAGTGCTAACTTCTAATAATTCGAAGTAAATATGCAGTCAATCTCTCCCGAAACTTTATATAGGGGAAATAATGCTTGGGAAAAATCTTTACCTCAAATATCCAAAATTACTAAAAGCCCACTAATTTTAGGTAGGGGTACTCATACGAATAATCTCCGAAATAAAATTTACTCTGATTTGAAAAATCAAAACTTTCGCGTTTATTCTTCTAATTTACAATTTGATTGCTGTTATGAAGATATTTCAAGAGTTCAGAATATTATTTTAAATAATAATATTGATTCTGTTATCGCAGTTGGAGGCGGCAAAGTTTTAGATTCTGGAAAATATATAGCCGATTCTCTTAATATCCCTTGTATTACAGTGCCGCTTAGCGCTTCTACATGTGCAGGTTGGACAGCTTTATCGAACATTTATACAAAAGATGGACAATTTATAAAGGATGTTGCATTAAAATCTTGTCCGAAAATTTTAGTATTTGATCATAAATTTATTCAAACAGCTCCATCTAGAACACTTGCTAGTGGCATAGCAGATGCATTGGCAAAATGGTACGAAGCCTCAATAACAAGTTTAACTATAGATGATGGTCTTGTTCAACAAGCAATTCAGATATCAAGAGTTTTAAGGGATCAACTCTTAATAGATGGAGAAAAAGCATTTAAGGGTCAATTTGAAAATAATCCTTCTTGGCAAAATACTATAGAAGCATGTGGACTTACCGCAGGATTAGTAGGTGGTATCGGTGGAGAAAAGTGTAGGACAGCAGCAGCTCATGCTTTTCATAATGCTATTACTCAGATAATTACTCCTAATAAATTCTTACATGGTGAGATTGTTGGGGTTGGATTATTATTGCAATTAAAACTAGAAGAAATGAAAAATAATAATAAATTGGCTGATCAATCCATTAAACAATTATTTGTACTTATGAAAGAATTGAATTTGCCAACTACTATTTCACAACTTGGAATAGATGTTTTTGAAAATGACAACTTAGAAAAAATTGCTGAGTTCACTTGTCGAGATAAATCTGAGATTCACTTTTTGCCTTTTAAAATTAATAAAAGAGACATTGTAGAGATCATTACAAATTTTGAACAACAAAAAATTAAAATATAAATACTTTTTTGACTAAAAATAATTTGGAACAATTAAGTGATTTAAATGTGGAATTTTTTGAAAGTTCAAAATTGTCACTATTAGATCCTTTAGGTCTTTATTTGGCGAATGATGTTAAGTGGATAAAACTCAACAAAAAATCGAACTCTATTGAATTCCCTGTGGTTATAGGCGGGGAAGGTCAACCTATACTTCTTCTACATGGCTTTGACAGTAGTTTTTTAGAATTTAGGAGAATATATAAATCACTAAAAAGAAATTTCCAAGTTATAGTTCCTGATCTTTTAGGTTTTGGTTTTAGTCCTAGATGCGCAACAAATGAATATAATCCCTCGAAAATTATTTTTTATTTAATTGATCTTATTAAGACCTTAGAGATAACAAAGAATCTAAAAATAGTTGGTGCCTCTATGGGAGGCTCTACAGCTTTAAAACTTGCTTTTGAAATCCCTGACTCTATTGATAAAATTATCCTTTTGTCACCCGCCGGATTATTTGGAGAACCTAAGAGTATACCTTTCCCTCTTAACCATATTGGCGCCTCATTTCTTGGATTGCCTCAGGTAAGAAAAAGTCTTTGTAGACAAGCATTTGCTTTCCCAGATGAATGTGTTGGTGAGATGGAAGAGCAAATTGCTTCAATTCACCTTGGTTGCAAAGGATGGAGGAATTCACTTGCATCATTTGCAAAAAGTGGAGGGTTTGCTGGGACTAATATTTATATCCAAAATATTCCAATTAAAACATTATGTGGAGAAAATGATCGAATTCTGGGAAAAAAAGAGATTAAAAATATTAGAAATATTGAAAAATTAAATTTTGTAGGATTACAAAATTGTGGTCATCTTCCACATTTAGATCTTCCATTATTATCTAGTAAAATTATCCAAGATTATTTTTTGGAATAAATGATTTTTTTATTAATTAAGATACTTGAGAATTATAAAAATGTAATACAAAACAGATGGAGTAAAGATGTAACTGTCAATTCGGTCAAGAATCCCTCCGTGTCCCGGTAAAAAAGTACCTGAATCTTTTATTTTTGCATCTCTCTTCATCATAGATTCAATTAAATCTCCAACTAATGCCATAAGAGAAATTGAAATTCCATATAAGATGCCAATAAATACTGGATTTCCCCAATTCATTAAAAATGCGAAAAATATTGCTAGTAAAATTGAACAGGATATTCCTCCAATCAAACCTTCCATAGTTTTGCTCGGAGATATTGGAGAAAGAGATGTTTTGCCAAATTTCTTTCCAATAAAATAAGAACCAATATCACTAGCTACAATTAATAAACAAGCAGTTAAAGTTAAATAAAGACCTGTAGTATTTGACAAGTTCTCAAACGAATTAAAACCTAGATTTGAACTTACTATCACTGAATCCAATCCTCTTAACTTGATCCAGTAACTAGGTAAAAACCCTAAATAGAATAATCCAAAAATAGAGGCTGCAATATCTGAAATTGTTCCAGGTTTTGGCTGCAAAAGTAACCAAGTGCATATTCCAACTGAACAGATTGGCAAAATTGAATTTGATATTTCTCCTTCAAGCACACCAATTGTCTCAAGATAAGTTGAAACTATAATAATGAAAGATGAAAATAATGTTGTTTTTGTGGCTGGTCTTATTCCTTTAAATTCTGCCATTCTAAAAAATTCCAATAAAGCTAAATATGTAAGCAGCGCAGTTGCTAATGTAAAAACCCATCCCCCCAACAAAACAACAATTAATCCAAAAATTCCTATTAGTAATCCGCTTCTTAATCTCATATAAAATTTCTATTTTTCTATGACTCTTATATTAAAATTTAGCAGATCTTTGTTACATAAACTTTGATTATTTATCCAATTAAACCTATCTAAATCAATTTTTTCTCCAGGTACTAATAGAGGAATTCCAGGAGGATAAGGGCAAATAATATCTCCAGATATTTTATTTAATGATTGCGAAAAAGGAATACTACGAGTCTCACTTCTCCAAGCAATTCCAATTTCAATTTCGGGTGCTTGAACTAATTTAAAGGGCGATTGGAGCACTTCTAAACTTTTTGAATTTTTAGAATTCAATAGTAATCTATTCCATAATTCTTCCAATAAATTAAGAAAATCTTTTTGATTTGCAAATCCTAAGCAAAAAGTGAGAGTCATCATTTCTGGCAATTCTGCAATAAGACCATTTCTATAAAAAAATTTATCAGCAGTAAAACCATCAATTCCAGCTTTGGAGGTATTCAAGATAATTTTTAAGGGATCTTGGGTTTCAATGAGAGGAATATTTTTTTGAATTAATTTTTTGTAGATACTTTTTGCCTCTAAAATTCTTTTTTGATATTTTGATAAACTTTTTTTATTAATCCAATCTTTAATAGACTCTTCACAAGAAGAAAGTAATAATGAACTTGGGCTAGTAGTTTGTAACAAATCAATACTCTTGATTAAATTACGTTCATTTATTAAATTCCCTTTATACCAAAGTATTGCAGTTTGAGTTAAACCATTGAGAGACTTATGCAGTGAATGAACCACTAAATCAGCGTTTGATGATAAGGCAGGTTTAGGTAAATTAAGGTTTTCACAAAAAAGAAAATAAGAACCATGGGCTTCATCAACTAAAACAGGTAAATTGTTTTGATGACAAAAATCTATTAAAGGCTCTAAATCACCAGCGTAACCATGATAAGAGGGGCTTACAAGGATTACACCTACAATTTTATTCTCATCAAAATTTAATTTTTTAAATACATTTTCTAACCAAATTTTTGTAATTGGTTTGTAATGCCCCGTTTCTGTTGAAAATTCTAGGTCAAAAAATATTGGATTTATGTTCTGCATCACGCAGGTTTTTATAACACTTACATGAACATTTCTAGGCATCAGAATATTTTCACCTGGATTTGCCATTGCAATTACTGCTGATTGTATTAATCCAGAAGCTCCATTAACACCAAAAAAACATCCTTTAGCTCCAAATTTGTCAGAGAATTCTCTTTGAGATTTAGCAATCAATCCATTTTTGGAAAGTGGTGAGCCTATTTCTGGTAGTTCGGGCAAATCCCAATAGCCAGCTGGATTTTCTAATAATTTTACTAATTTTCTTGGTAAAGCTGCTCCTCTGTTATGAGCAGGAAAGTATAGAGATTTTAAAAACTTTTTAGTTAGAAAAGATGAAATGCTCATAAAGTAATATTGACATATATAGAATGATCTAGATGATATTCTTTTTTTGATATTTTTAACTTTAATGGAAAGTTCTTATTCGAAATATTCAGCAAAAGATGACTTGGTTTGGTTGATGTTGAGACCATGGATTTTTATCCCAAGAGTTTTATATATCCTTTTAACTTTTATTTTTCTTTTTTTAAGAATACTTTTTCAAGGTAACAGTAAAAACAAAAATGTACAAAAAAATCTCTCGAAATATCTTTTTGATGTAATTACAGATTTAGGACCTTGTTTTATAAAATTAGGTCAGGCACTTTCAACTAGACCAGATCTTGTTAGACAAGATTGGCTTACAGAACTTACAAACTTACAGGATAATCTCCCAGCCTTTGATCACAAAATTGCTTTAAAAATTATTGAGGAGGAGCTCGGAGCATCTTCTAATGAATTATTTGATGAGTTTCCAGATAGTCCTGTTGCTTCAGCAAGCTTAGGTCAAGTTTATAAAGCAAAAATAAATAATAATTTTCTAGCTGTTAAAGTACAGAGGCCAAATTTGTATTTTCTTATAAGAAGGGATGTTGTAATCTTAAGGTTTTTAGGAACTTTTTTATCCCCATTCTTACCATTAAATATCGGTGTTGGAATTGGAGAAATAATAGATGAATTCGGCAGAGCACTTTTTGATGAAATTGACTATGAAAAAGAGGCCAAAAATGCTTTGAGGTTTGCAAATTTATTTAAAGAAAACCCAAATATTTTTATACCTAAAATAGAAAGACAGTTTTCATCCAAAAGAATTATCACAACTTCTTGGATCGATGGAGTTAAGTTAAGAGATCGTGCTTTATTGGAGGAAAATAACTTAATACCTGCTTCTTTTATAAAAACTTGCGTAATAAGTGGATTACAGCAATTATTTGAATTTGGATATTTTCATGCAGACCCACATCCAGGAAATATGTTTGCACTCAAAGGAGGAAATGTAGATTGTGGAAATTTAGCTTATGTTGATTTCGGAATGATGGATACTATTACAAATTCAGATAGACTTACTCTTATAAAGGCAATCGTTCACATAATAAACGATGAATATTATCTTCTAGCAGAAGATTTCCAGAAATTAGGTTTTTTAACTAAAGAACAAGATCTTCAAGAACTCGTTGAACCATTAAAAGAAGTTCTTGGAGGATCTCTAGGTGCCGAAGTTGGTAATTTTAATCTAAAAAATGTAACTAATAAATTTTCAAAACTAATGTATTCCTACCCTTTCAGAGTTCCCAGTAGGTTTGCTTTAATAATTAGAGCCGTTGTTAGTCAAGAAGGTTTAGCGCTTAGACTAGATCCTGAATTTAAAATTTTAAAAATTGCTTATCCATATATTGCTAAAAAACTACTTACCGATAATTCTGAAGAGATTTTAGAAATCCTTTTAGAAGTCGTTTTTGATAAAAAAGGTCAAATTCAAATAGAAAAAGTTGAAAGTTTGTTAAATATTTTATTTAAAGATTCTGAGAATATTAATTCAGACCTAATACCAGTTGCGAACGCTGGTTTGAAATTATTTGTAAGTAAAAAAGGATCAGAAGTCAGGAAGAATCTTCTTTTAAGCCTTATAAAAGATGAAAAATTAGAATTTACCGATGCAAAAAAACTCTTAGCTTTAATTAGAGATACTTTTAGCCCTCTGAATATTGCAAAAAGTGCATTGCAAAATATCATTTCTACAGTTTAGTTTTTTTATATCCAATAAATTTACTTATGGTTTTAATGCTATTAAAATTAAATTAATTCTTGTTTTAAAAATTTAGTATTAAAAGGATTAATTAGCTAATGAATATCGAATGAATATTTTGAAAAATCTCTTTTTATTTAAAAAAAAATCTGATAAAAATAAAGACTTTAATCCTAGATTGGTTGATCAATATATAGAGATTGCAAAATTAGTGAAAGAAGCAAGAATTCAACAAAATCTAACAATAAAAGAATTATCATACATTTCAAAAATTCCTGAACGAATATTAAATTCTATTGAAAACAATAATAAAAATATTAGGCCAGAGTATCCTTTTATTAGGTCTATATTAATTAAATTAGAGGAATGCTTAGTCTTAAAAAGAAATTCATTATTAAAATTAGCAGTTAGAGAAAGAAAAATTTTAAAGAAAGGGGAGAAGGATTTTCTGTTGAGGAAATTCGATCTTATCAACACATGGCAAGGCAGCCTTTTGTATTTTTTTATATTAGTTCTAACTATATTTATATTAAAGAGATACTTTGTTGTAAATGTAAATGTTATAGAGATTCAAAATATTGAAAACCAAATAATTGATAAATAATTTTTAATAAATTCTACTTTCGAGTTCTCCCAGAACTATTTCCCAGTTCACTAAAGGTTTTTAAATTATCCTCTATTTCTTCTAAAGATCGATTTAACTTCCATTTCCAGTTATTTTTCGTTGTCCCAGGTTTGTTTAATCTACTTGAATCGTCTAGAGATAATAGATCTTGTATTGGAGCGATAAAGAGATTAGCATTTGTGTCCATGCCAATTTCTATTAAAGCCCAAGAAGGATTTTCTGAAAATTTAAACTCATCTTTTATTCTTCCTTTTGATTCATCATCTAAATATTCCCACCATGAAACAGAAGTAGAATTATCGTGAGTACCTGTATAAACAACCCAATTTTCTCCTGTTATATTCTTAGGTAAGTAAGGATTATCTTCATTACCATCAAAAGCGAATTGTAGTATTTTCATACCAGGCAGTACAAAATTTTTCCTTAATTTCTCTACATCTGGGGTTATTACGCCCAAATCCTCCGCAATTATTGGTAAATTGTTAACTCCTAGATCCTTTTTTACTTTACTTAATAATGTTCTACCTGGAGAGTTTATCCATTTCCCAACAATTGCTGATTTAGAACTGCCATTAACTCTCCAGTAACCAGCTAAACCCCTGAAATGATCAAATCTTAATATGTCCACAAGTTCAAATTGCCTTTGAAATCTCTTTCTCCACCAATCGAAATTAGTCCTCTTATGTTTTGACCAAAAGTAAGTTGGGGTACCCCATAATTGTCCTGTTGATGAAAAATAATCAGGGGGAACACCACTTTGAAAGATTAAATCTCCATTTTTTAAAATTGAAAATAATGTTCTATTACTCCATACATCGGCGCTGTCTCTAGAGACATAAAAAGGCAAATCTCCAATTAGCTTAATATTTCTTGATTTTGCAAAGTTTTTGATAGCACTCCATTGTTCATCAAGATGCCACTGCATTAATTTTTTTATAAGTATCTCTTCACTATTTGTCTTAATCCACGATTTTAAGAACTTGTCATTTTTTATTTTAAATTCTTTAGGCCATTCCCACCAAGGCAACATATTAAACTCCTCTCTGATGACAACAAATGTGGCATAGTCTTCAACCCAAGAATTCCTACTTAACCATTTATTGAAATTAATTTTTCTTTCCTCAGATTGTGAACTCCAACCTTGCAAAAGGAGATGACCTAATTTCTTTGTTAAATCATCCGCAATATCAAAATCAAAATGATCTTTATTCTGATTTGTTGGACCTAGATTTTCTTCATTTGAAATGAAGATAAAACCTTTTTCGATTAAATCATCTATATCCAAAAACCATGGGTTTATTGCAAAACTAGATGGGGAACTATATGGAGAACCTGTAGAGTCAGTAGGTGTAAGAGGTAAAAATTGCCAGTATTCAATCCCATGCTTATGTAGTTTATTTATCCACTCTTTAGCTCCTCTCCCAAAAGTTCCACATACTTTTCCTCCTGGAATACATGTTGGATGCATAAGTATGCCTAATGATTTTTTTGCAAGAATTGACTCTATAGGCATTTTTTTATTATTTATATTCTTTACACTTAAAGTGTTTTTAATTATCTAAATTCAACCATATACAAATTTTTTTTAGTTGACAAATATTATTCCTAGCTTTTAAGACTGAATAAATAGTAATTCTGATTTTTATAAACGATATTTTGCTTGATTGATGTGAATTTTGAAAAGATCTAGTCATTATCTTTTGCGAAATTCATATAAACGACTACGATAAGAATATAGTTTTATGGTGCAAATTTCGTGACAAGTTTTATCACGGCAATGCAGAGTAAAGAATCAAACTTTAATCTAACTAACAGTAGATTAAGGTTAGTAAGTGGGACAACAAATCCTAAATTAGCAGAAGAAATTGCATCATATTTAGGTATTGAAAATGTACCTTTAATATCTAAAAGGTTTGCTGATGGAGAACTTTATGTACAGATTCAACAATCTATTAGAGGTTGTGATGTATTCCTGATACAACCTACATCCGCTCCAGTAAATGATAGTTTGATGGAGCTTATGATAATGGTTGACGCATGCAAAAGAGCGTCTGCAAGACAAATAACGGCTGTAATCCCGTATTTTGGGTATGCAAGAGCAGACAGAAAGACCTCAGGAAGAGAGTCTATAACAGCAAAGCTAACTGCTAATTTACTCGAAAAATCAGGAGTTGATAGGGTTCTTGCTATGGACTTACACTCTGCTCAAATACAGGGATATTTTGATATACCATGCGATCATATTTATGGTTCACCTGTATTAATTGATTATCTAGAAACTTTAGATTTAGAAGAAATAGTTGTCGTCTCCCCTGATGTAGGTGGAGTCGCTAGAGCGAGAGCATTTGCAAAATTAATGAAAGATGCTCCTTTGGCTATCATTGACAAAAGGAGATCGGCTCATAATATCGCCGAAAGCCTAACAGTTATTGGTGAAGTTAGAGGTAAAACCGCTATTCTTATAGACGATATGATAGACACTGGCGGCACAATTTGCTCTGGAGCTAATTTACTAAAAAAAGAAGGAGCTAATAGAATTTTTGCATGTGCATCACATGCTGTATTTTCTCCTCCCTCTTATGAAAGATTAAGTACTAAGAATTTATTCGAACAAGTTATTGTGACTAATAGCATACCCGTTATACACAAAGATAATTTTCCACAATTAAAAGTTCTTTCTGTTGCAAATATGCTTGGGGAAGCTATTTGGAGAATCCACGAAGAAAGCTCTGTTAGTTCAATGTTTAGATAAAAAAATTATTTTTTTATAATCCTTGTAATTTCTTAACCCTCTCAAGTTCAATCTTAAATTGTTTTTCAATTTTTTCAGGAACATTATCTGGACACACCTGAAGAGCTGATTCAACCAATTGAAGAGATGCAATAAACTGCAATTGTTTGATATCAACTGTTTGTTCTCTCTTTTTTTCTATTATTTTTCCTCCATGTTTTTGTGAAACTACTGAAGCGAAAGTTGTTGAGGCTACGTTTAATGTTTTTGGAAAGTCTAAATCAAATCCTTTTCTTGTCGCATTACATAGAAATGAAACCCCCATCCCATGATATAAATCTAAATCATTTTTGTTGGCAGGCAAATTTTTTACATTTGCATTTAAATTATTAAATTCGTTATTTATATCAAATAAAAAAGATGAAAAAATTAGAGAGATTGCAAAAATTTTAGAAACTTTAAAACCCATATTTGATTTTTTTAATTAATCTTATTAAAGATAACATTTTTTATTTTTGAAACTAAAACTGCCAATAGAATTTATTTAATAATTTTAATTTCGTGATGATTCTCTACTATTCTTAGCTTATTTTTGTTCCATGAATATATAACCCTATATCTATAATTATCAGAATCTACTAGTCTCGTATGTTCAATGATATACCAATCATTATATAAAGACTCAAAAATCATTTCGTGTTCGTCGACTTGCTTAATATTTGAAATTCCTTCAACATTACTTAAATAAAAATTTTCTCTTATAAGTTGATGGCCTTTTAAGAATGCATGCATTTCTCCACTTTCTTTATACTGAGGGTTATCGCTAAAGAAATTATATTTTTTTTCTGGATACCAAGTGAATTTATAATGCGACTCCCATTCCGATTTACTCTTGAGAGATTGTATATTTAGATTCATAATTAAATTATAAGTTCTCTGTGCTTCATCAAGAAAATACGTTCTATGTGATTTCCACAATCCAATGTTCCTCGAAAACCACCTTTTTAAATTGCTATTTAAAGGGATTTCTGGAGGATTTTCACCAAAATGTAAATTTTTCTTTTGATTAATAGCAACCATATATAAATAAGTTCTATTTATTTCATAGCCTATCTGTAAAATAAAAAAAAATATCTTAAGGTGTTTATAAGGATTAACAGCTTTTCAACACTTCAGGGGAAATCATTTGAATGATAAAAAAGAGCTAAAATTAATACTTGTAGCAGCTAGAAATCAACTATCTAGTCATGATATTAAGTCCCTAATAGCCTATTTAGAATCAGATGATTGTGAATTTGAGATATCTCTCCAGGTTTCTGAGCCCACAGAGCAGCCGGAATTACTTGAATTACATAGATTAGTTGCTATACCGGCTCTTATAAAAGTTTCCCCGGCTCCAAAGCAAATATTTGCTGGAAGTAATATTTTCCCACAGCTGCAAAAATGGTTGCCGAGGTGGAAACAAGAAGGTTTAACAAAAAATCTTGGGATTAATTTACAACCATCCAAAATTGATTCAATAAGAACTCAAAAAGAATTTTTATTGGAAGACGAACTTCTCGTTTTAAGACAAGAAAACGAGACACTAACAAAAAGAATAGAGTCTCAGGAAAGATTATTAAGGATGGTTGCGCATGAATTAAGAACCCCCTTAACTGCTGCTACTTTGGCTGTTCAAAGTCAAAAACTCGGACAAATAGACATTTCAAAATTGCAAGAGGTAATTAAAAGACGTCTAGAAGAGATTGAACTCTTATCTCAGGATCTTTTAGAGGTTGGAACAACTAAATGGGAAGCGTTATTTAATCCTCAGAAAATTGATTTAGGTAATATTAGTGCTGAAGTAATACTCGAATTAGAAAAATTCTGGAGATTAAGAAATATTCAAATTGATACTGATATTCCATCTGATCTGCCAAGCGTATTTGCAGATCAAAGAAGAATGAGGCAAGTATTTTTAAATTTAATTGAAAATGCTATTAAATTTTCTAAAGACTCTGGATCTATAAAAATCACTATGATCCATAAGACAAATCAATGGGTAGAAATAACAATTTGTGACAAAGGTGCAGGAATTCCTTTGAACGAACAAAAAAGAATTTTTCTTGATAGAGTTAGACTCCCTCAGACTTCTGAAGGAACTTCAGGATTTGGAATAGGATTATCTGTATGCAGGAGAATAGTACAGGTCCATGGAGGAAGAATATGGGTTGTATCTGAAATTGGTGTAGGTTCCTGCTTCCATTTTACCGTTCCTGTGTGGCAAGGACAAAACAAAGAGCAACAATACTTGACGAAAGGTTAGCCTTACTCTTAGTTTTTAATAAGCTGTTATGCTAATTTCCTGGCCCCATCGTCTAGAGGCCTAGGACACCTCCCTTTCACGGAGGCGACAGGGGTTCGAATCCCCTTGGGGCTATTATTTAAAATTGCAAACTAATTTTTGGTTGCTTTTGCTTGTCTATCTACAGCAATCAAATTTTCAGAAAGATCTTTTTTTAGTCTTTTCTCTATCATCCCTATAGGCATCCATTGACAACCTTGAACAGTAAGATCATAAATTAATGAATTTTTAGAAGTATTTTTAATGTTTTGAATTTTCCAACTACCTTCAAATTTTCTGAAATCGCCTTTAATTAAATTGAATCTTAAAATACCAAGTTCCTTATCTTCAAATAAATCGATAGTTACTTCAGCTGAAAATTTCATGCCAAGGAAATCCTGAGCCCCAACTTGTTTAAGATGTATATTATTGTTATTTTGATATATTTTTTTGCTTGATAAGAGATTTGGTATGTAAAGATTTAGTCGATCATAATCTGTTAAAACATTCCATAAAGAGTCGATACTTGCAGAAGTTGTAAGTTGAGCTGCAAGTCTTCTTGTTCCACCAGAAAACTTTTCCATCGTCTGCTCAATTGTCCTGTAATCATTGTCTTTATAATGATCTTCTGATTCTTGAGGATTATTCATAAATGAATTTTTTAATTAGATAAAAAATTATTTCTGTGTAACTATACTGATAAAAACAACAAATACTGAAAAATTAAAATAATTTCTTTTATTTATCCCGATCTCAAAACGTAACCATTTTTGTAAAATCACTACAAATTAAACTACAAATTGATAATCTTTTATAAAATAAATCTAAAAAATGTATTCACAAGCAAAAGTAATCGCAGGCGGATTAGCTCATATACCAGTAGTAATAGCTGTTTTTTATTTCATACTCACAACATTTAATAAAAGAGCTTTGAAGTTTGTTGAAGAAGCAAAAACAAAAAAATCTGAACCAAAAGCTGTTGAACCCCAAAAACCTGCTGTTTCGAAAATCGAAAGTTCAAAAATAGAAGCTCCGAAAGCAGAAACTCCAAAAGTGGTAAAGAAAAAACATGCAGATGTGCCAGTCAATATTTATCGCCCTAAGACACCTTACGAAGGTACAGTCATTGGAAACTATAGTCTTCTTAAAGAAGGAGCCATTGGTAGAGTTAATCACATAACTTTCGACCTTAAAGATAGTGATCCATTTTTAAATTATATCGAAGGTCAAAGTATTGGAATTATGCCTGCTGGTGAAGATGCTAATGGTAAACCTCACAAACTAAGACTTTACTCAATTGCTAGCACCAGACATGGAGATGACTTTAATGGAAATACAGTTTCTCTTTGTGTAAGGCAGCTTCAGTATGAAAAAGATGGTGAAACCATTAATGGTGTCTGCTCCACTTACTTATGCGATATTAAGCCTGGAGATAAAGTAAAAATAACAGGTCCTGTAGGTAAAGAGATGCTTCTTCCTGACGAAGAGGATGCAAACATTGTTATGTTGGCAACTGGAACTGGAATAGCTCCAATGAGGGCTTATTTAAGAAGAATGTTCGAACCAACTGAAAAAGAAAAAAATAAATGGAATTTCAAGGGTAAAGCTTGGTTATTTATGGGTGCTCCAAAATCAGCTAATTTGTTATACGAAGAAGATCTTCAAAGATACCTTTCAGATAATCCAGATAATTTTAAATATACAAAAGCTATTAGTCGTGAGCAGCAAAATACAAAAGGAGGAAGAATGTACATTCAAGATAGAGTTTTAGAATCAGCCAATGAACTTTTCAATATGATTGAAGATGAAAAGACTCATATATATCTTTGTGGGTTAAAGGGAATGGAGCCTGGAATAGATGAAGCAATGACTAAGGCAGCAGAAGAAAAAGGTTTGAACTGGTCAGAATTAAGACCTCAATTAAAAAAAGCAGGAAGATGGCACGTAGAAACTTACTAATTATTTGATATTTGATTAAGTTTTACTTACTAAATACTTTTTGGTTTAGACACAATATGTAGCTAATCTTAGAAAAAAAGAGGATTTTAAAAAAAGAATACTAAAAATATGCCCTCAACTTTAAGTAATCCTCTAAGATTAGGTTTACGGCAGGAAAGAGTCATATCTCCACAATGCTTAGTGATATTTGGTGCTAGTGGAGACCTTACTCATAGAAAATTAATACCAGCTTTATTTGAGCTCTATTTGCAAAGAAGAATTCCTAGTGAATTTGGAATAGTTGGTTGTGCGAGAAGACCTTGGACTGATAATGAGTTTAGAGAAAAGATGAAAGTAAAGCTATCCAATCAAATATCTGGTAAAGAAAGGGATTGGGAACAATTTTCTAATTATCTTTTCTATGAACCAGTTGACTTACAACAAAGCGATCATGTCATAAGGCTTTCTAAAAGATTAAATGAAATTGATAAAACACAAGCAACTCATGGTAATAGAACATTTTATTTATCAGTGTCTCCGAATTTCTATGCAAGTGGATGTAAAGCTCTTAAAGCAGCTGGCCTTTTAGATGACCCGAAGAAAAGTCGTTTAGTTATTGAAAAACCTTTTGGAAGAGATTATTCAAGTGCAAAAAAATTGAATAAGATCGTTCAAAGTTGTGCAGAAGAAAGTCAGATTTATAGGATTGATCATTATTTAGGTAAAGAGACAGTTCAAAACATTCTTGTTTTGAGGTTTGCCAACACTATTTTTGAACCGATTTGGAACAGAAATTATATATCAAGTGTACAAATTACGTCATCTGAAACAGTAGGCGTTGAAGATAGAGCAGGCTATTACGAAAGTTCTGGTGCTTTAAGAGATATGCTTCAAAATCATATGACTCAAATGCTAGCTGTTACTGCTATGGAACCTCCTGGTAAATTTGAACCAGAAGCAATAAGAAATGAAAAAGCTAAGGTTCTTCAAGCTTCAAAACTTGCTGACGAAAATGAACCGTGGAATTGTTGCATAAGAGGTCAATATGGAGAAGGAGGAAATATCTCAAATCGACTAAAAGGATACAGACAGGAAGATGGTGTTAACTTTAATAGCACTACAGAAACTTATATTGCGACAAAAGTTTTTGTCGATAACTGGCGTTGGCAGGGAGTTCCTTTTTATTTGAGAACAGGTAAAAGACTACCTAAAAGACTTGGAGAAATAGTCTTGACTTTTAAAGACGTTCCTGTTCATTTATTTGAATCAACAATAATAAATCCTGCCCCAAATCAACTTATCCTTAGAATTCAGCCAAATGAAGGCGCTACTTTTAAATTTGAAGTGAAATCTCCCGGCTCTGGAATGAAATCAAGACCTGTTGAGATGGAATTTTCTTATGATGAATCATTTGGAGAACCCTCAGATGAAGGCTATGTAAGATTATTAGCTGATGCAATGCTTTCTGACCCAACCTTATTTACTCGAAGTGATGAAGTAGAGGCAGCCTGGAAACTTTATACGCCATTAATAGAATTAATGGATAATTCACCTTGGAAGTTACCTATTTATAATTATGAATCTATGACTTGGGGCCCTCCTGAGTCTGATCAATTACTTTCAAAAGATAATATTTTCTGGCGCAGACCTTAAAAATGAAACCTCAACTAACACTCCAAACCCCATTAGAGTTGCCTTATCAGGAAATTTCTAATTACCTTAATAAATTATGGATTTCAGAAGATAAAGATAATACTGGAGCTAACACTTTTACATTAATGGTCTGGCAGCCTGCTTGGCTAGAACAATGTTTGGTACAAAAAGGATTAGTAAATGGACCAATTACTGGAAATTTAAGTCCAGAGATAATTGAAGTTGCAAAAAAATTCATATTAGATCAAGGGTTACCTCTCACTACTTCCTTTAATAGTGAAGAATTATTGAATTTGTTGAAGGAAGATTTATCTAATAAAGACTTTGAAGACTTTAGAGGACAATTTTTTGAATCATCAATAAGTACATTAAACCCGAGAAGATTAATAACTCTAGCGCCAACCATAAATAAAAATTCAGATATCAAAACTTTTGTATCCGCCTACTGCCCTTTGAGTGATACTACAGCTCTCCAACCAATATGTGGGGATTTAGTTGTTATTAGGGGGGACTCAGCCTCAATTTCCCATAAAGGATTAAAAATTATTGATGAATTATCAATTGATGAATTACCTTCTTGGTTGTGGTGGAATGGAAGCTTAGATGAATCTCCCGAAATCTTCGAATATTTTACTAATTATGGTCTAAGGTTAATAATTGATACTGCTCTTGGATCGCCTAACAGATGTTTAAAAATTTTAGATCAATTAAATAATTCAAATAAAGCTATTAATGATTTGAATTGGGTTAGGTTGAAAAATTGGAGGGAATCATTGGCGATGATTTTTGATCCACCATCGAGGAGACCAATTTTAAATCACATTACAGATATTGATATTGATATCGCAGGTGATCATATCATTCAAGCTTTGTTTTTGATCTCATGGATTAGTGATAAACTTGGTTGGTCTTTTCTAAGAGTTGAAAGGGATACAGAATCAATCAAAATAGAGTTCGAAAGAATTAATGGCGAAATAATTTCTGCATCAATTAATCCTTTATCTTTGGGTAATCCAAGTATCCATTTAGGACAAGTTATTGGATTGAGGTTGATTTCAAAAATTAGTGAGGTTCAAAAAAATAACACTTGTGTAATACTTGGCTGTGAAACAGTGGAATGTATGAGACTTGAAGCAGGGGGAATGGCTAATATGGAATTAATAGAACAAGTTGTTCCAAATTCTTTTTCTTCATCAGAGTTTGATGTTAGTAAACTATTGGGAAGTAGTAGAGGTAATACAAGTCCTCTTTTTAAAAATTCTATCGAAATAGCTCTTCAAATACTTAATGGTTTTAAAAACTAATAAATGCCTTGTGTAATCTCTTCTCCTTCAACTGATAGCGGGAAAACTACATTGTCGCTTTTGATATCTTGTTGGGCTTTCATCAAAGGTATAAAAATACAAACTTTCAAGGTTGGCCCAGATTATCTCGATCAACAACAACTTAGTTCAATTGGCCAACCTATTTGTAGGAATTTAGATATTTTTTTAAGTGGTGAGGAATGGGTTCAAGAAAGTTTTTTTAAACATTCTTTGAAATATGAATTCTCATTAATTGAAGGAGCAATGGGTCTATTTGATGGATTAGGGGCAACAACCTATTCAAGTACAGCAAATATTTCTAAACTTCTCAATGCCCCAGTAATTTTTATTGTTAATGCTAGAGGTCAAGTAGCTTCTCTTTTGGCTACTGTTCGAGGTTTTAGAGATTTCGATAATGAGTTGTCAATAGCAGGAATTATATTTAACAACGTTAATTCAGATAGACATAAAAAATTAATCGAAGAAGTTTTTAAAAATGAGGATATCGAAATTCTTGGTTTTTTACCATCTGATTCAAAAATAACTTTAAACAAAGCTAATTTAGGATTGATATCGCCATTGGATAATAGTAAAGAAATTGATGTTGAATATTTTGCAGATTTCGCCGAAAAAAATCTTAATGTATTTTCTCTTATTAAATTTCTGAAATCTCCTCAAAAGAAAATATTTAATTCTTTTAGTTTTGAAGATTTTAAAATAGACAAAAGTAAACCTATCGCAATTGCAGAAGATAAAATCTTTCATTTTCAATATCCTGAAACTAAGGAGTTTTTGAGTGAAATAGGAATACCATTGATTTCATGGAGTATTTATGATGATGAAGAAATACCAGATGAGGCTTCTTCTTTAATTATTCCTGGGGGATTTCCCGAAAAATATGCTGATCACATAAGTAACTCTATAAAAAGCTTAAATTCGTTAAGGAAATTCCGCCAAAACGGATTTATATATGCAGAGTGCGGTGGGATGATGATTTTAGGAGACTCAATAAAAGATGAATATGGTAATAACCATAAGATGAGTGGTATCCTGCCTTTTAGATCAAAAAAAAGTAAGCTTACAGTGGGTTATAGATACATTAAGGGTTTAAAAGATACTCCGATCATTAAACAAAATCAATTCATAAGAGGACATGAATTTCATTATTGGGAAATTGAAAGTTATTTATCTGAACTTGATGTAAGAAAAGCTGAACATCAGAAGAAACTAATTTCCCCATGGAAAATCAAATCTTGGGAAACTGAATACAAAAATGAAGGCTATTTTGATGAGAAATTACATGCAAGTTGGATTCACTTACATTTGCCAAGTTCTCCAGAAGTCGCAAAAAACTTTATAGATGCCACCCAAAATAGTTTTTCAAAGGATTCCTAATTTATTATCAAATCAAATATTTTGAGAGGAGAACCTAAAAAAAACATTCCAGGCAAAGTAATTAAAGGTCCAAAAAAACTTCCCACCATGACCTCAATTTTTGTGTGGCCTAGTGTTTCCTTTAAAAATAATTCAGATTTAGGGTCTAGTTTTTTTGATAGTTTATTGATTTCTGCAGCTTGAACTCCAGCTGATTTTCTAACCCCACTAGCGTCATACATAACTATAAGTGCTACAGCAACTCCTAATGCGAATATAGAGCTATCAAATCCTAATTCATAACCTATACCTGATACAGCACCAGTTATCAGCGCGGAATGACTTGAGGGCATACCACCAGTCTCGAACATAATTCCAAATCTTATCTCTCCAGTTGAAAAGAAATTGAATACAATTTTAAAAATTTGAGCTAGTAAACAGGATAATAAACTCCAAAAAAGAACTGAATTATTAAAAAAGGCAAAAAACTCAGACATAAATTAAAACTATTTATCTATCTCTATTTGTAATAAAATCGGCTAATGATATTAAATACTTTGCATCTGGCCCCCATGGTTCAATTGCTTTTTTTGCTTTTTCAACTAAATCAAATGCTCTTTTCTTTGATTCCTTCATTCCAAGTAATTTAGGGTAAGTAGTTTTGTCAGCTAAAAGATCTTTCCCGGCAGTTTTACCAAGCTTTTCACTACTTGAAGTCAAATCAAGGATGTCATCTATTATCTGGAAGGCTAATCCGATACCTTCTGCATATATTGTCAGTGCTTGCAAAAGTTTTTCGTTAGCGCCTGCGATCATCGCGCCTGTTCTTACGCAAGCTTTTAATAAAGCCCCAGTTTTATGAAGATGAATATATTCGAGAGTTTCAAGGTCAACTTCTTTCCCTTCGCATTCTAAATCAACTACTTGTCCTCCTACTAAACCGGGTGCCCCCGCAACCAATGAAAGTTCACCAACTACATTTAACAATCTAGTTGGATCAACGCCTGGACTTCTTAAAGAGACCATTTCAAAGGCTCTGGTTAATAAAGCATCACCTGCAAGTATAGCTATTGCATCTCCATAAACTTTATGATTTGTCGGCCTACCTCTTCTCAAGTCATCATTATCCATAGCGGGCAGGTCATCATGAATCAAAGACATTGTATGGATCATTTCTATTGCTACTGCAGTGGGAACAGCAAGAGAGGGTTCTCCTCCCGCCAGTGAGCAAGATGCTAAACATAAAATTGGACGTATTCTTTTCCCTCCAGCTAAAAGGGAATATCTCATTGATTCTCTCAATATTTCTGGATTCTCAGGACCCAAGGAAAAATCAAGTGCCTCTTCCACAACCTTTTTTGTGTTTTTAAGATATTTTTCAAAATCAGAAATACTATTTATAACTTCAGTCATTTTATACCTTTAGTAAAAATTTTTGCATCTTGGAGTCTATGGCAAAAGATCATTAAGAGTTGATGATAAACCAAATTGTTTTTGCCAGCTAAAAATAGTATTTACAAGTAACATCGTTACTGTCATTGGTCCAACACCTCCTGGTACAGGTGTGTAAGCAAATACTTTAGAAATGACATCTTCTAATAATACATCTCCACATAATCTGGTTTTAATTTTATCGGAACTTTTTAATCTATGTATTCCAACATCAATAATTACGGCTCCTTCTTTCACAAAACTCGAATCCACAAGATTGGGTTTTCCAGCAGCCGCAATTAATATGTCGGCTTCTCTACAGACTTTATTCAAATTTATTGTTTTTGAATGAGTCATTGTTACCGTGCCATTTAGATTCAACAACATAAGCGATAGGGGTTTCCCAACAAGCAGACTTCTACCTATAACTACAATTTTCTTACCTTCAATTCTAATATTTTGGGATCTTAATAAATTAATAATTCCTGCTGGTGTGCATGATCTCATCCCAGTCTCATTTTTTACTAATTTGCCGATGTTTATCTCATTCAATCCATCTACATCTTTGCTTGGATTAATATGGCTGATCAGTTTTTGATCATCAAACTTTTTTGGGATGGGAAGTTGTAGCAACATTCCATCAATATCATTATCAGAATTAAGTTTGATTATTAATTGTTCAACTTCTTTTTGCTCGACACTATCACTTAGATGAAAGATAAAGCTTTTTATCCCAATTCTTGAACATGCTTTTTCCTTGTTATTGACGTAAACACCACTAGCAGGGTCTTCACCTATTCTTATTACAGCTAAACCGGGCACTCTTTTTGCAATTTTTTTATTATTAGAAATATATTCATTTAATCTTTCTTCAATTTCAAGAGATAATTTTTTTCCATCTAATTTTAATGACATTTAGAAAAACATCTCCTTTTTACACCTAGCATGCCTATAATTTTAAATTATTCAAATAGATTTATTTATATTCTGTGCAAAACATCACAACTTACTTAACGAAATTGTTTTATCTGTGGAGGCGAAGTCAAGTTCCAGTCAAACAACCAATTAAATTTTCAAAGATAGATAATCTCATAATTTTTTTAGTATGCATTTTAATTTCAATAATTTCTTCTTATAAACTGCTTCTTATTTCGCCTTTAAATATCAGAGATATTTCTTCTTGGCTTTTGACCTTTACAGAAATACTTATTAGTTCCGGAATTTTGATATTAGTCTCAAAAAAAGAGAATCCTGCAATTTCTTCAAGGCAAATCTTTTTAATTATGACTCTTCTTTTAGCAGTACAAGCTACGAAATTAGCCTTAGCTTCAACCATAAGTTCATTATCTATCATAATTCCACCGGCATTAATAATATCCCAAGGAATGGGAAGCATAACAGCTTTAGCTTGGGTATCAATAGCTAGCTTTAGTTGGCCAGACCCAGCAGTTGCTGTAAATAATAATTTATTTTTTATTTTATTAGTTTGTGCGTCAGTAGTATCTCTACTTGGAGGAAGAATTAGAAGTAGGGCTCAGTTACTTCAACTATCAATTTTTGTACCCATAGGATCGTTTTTGAGTCAATGGATTTTGATAGGTAAAGATAGTAAACCACTTTTTGACAATCAAGAATTTGTTTTAGCTAAAGGGGATATATTTTCTGATTCTTTGCTGTTGGCAATAGTGATGCTTTTTACTATATTATTTATTCCTATTTTTGAATCAATATTTGGATTATTAACTAAAGCAAGATTACTCGAATTGGCAGATAAAGAGAAACCTTTAATTAGAAGATTGTCTCTTGAAGCTCCTGGTACTTTTGAACATACCTTACTAATTTGTGGTTTAGCAGAGGAAGCAACGAGGATGATTGGTGGCGATATTGATTTAATTAAAACTGGTGGTCTATATCATGATGTTGGTAAATTACATGCACCTAATTGGTTTATCGAAAATCAAGATGGTTCAAAAAATCCCCATGACGAATTGGATGATCCGATTAAAAGTGCAGAAGTATTACAAGCTCACGTTGATGAAGGATTAAAATTTGCAAAAAAAAATAGACTACCTAAGCCGATAGCTAATTTTGTCCCTGAACATCAAGGCACCCTAAAAATGGGATATTTTTTTCAAAAAGCTAAAGAAAAAAATCTCGATATTAATGAATATTTTTTTAGATATAAAGGCCCTATTCCTCAGTCAAAAGAAACAGCTATTTTAATGCTTGCAGATGGTTGTGAAGCAGCACTAAGAGCTATGAATATTAATGCATCTGATAAAGAAGCTTTGGAAATAATATCTAATATTATTTATTCGCGTCAAATAGATGGGCAATTAGATGATAGTAATTTATCGAAAGGAGAAATATATCTAATAAAAAGGGCATTCTTGAATGTGTGGAAAAGAATTAGACATAGAAGAATTCAGTATCCAACTAGTAAGAATAATACTTTTTCTTAATTTTTAATTTTATAGCCTAATACTTCTTCGATGTTTTGGATTACACCAATATAGGAGCGCTAATGTGCTTAATAAAGTTGTTAAAAGAGTAAAGCCACCAATTCCAAAAATGTCTTTAAGAGTTATAAGTCTCACCACTGAATAAGGACCCGTCCCGGAAATTACCATTGATAGAGATACTAGAGTTAACGTTACTCCCCATTTTCTCTCTGCTAAAAGAGCTGCTGAAGATACTATTCCAACGATGGCAGAGGGCCAACCAAGACTTATGGCAAGAGTTATATTTGCAACTTTTAGTGGAGGCCCATAACTTATTATTATTGCGATTATTGGAAGAGCAATGATATTGCTGATTAACCCAACCCATGAAAGTGCCCAATATCCTAGTAATCTTTCTCTCATTATTAACTGCTTTAACTATTAGATTAATTTACAATATTTAAGATACTTTTTTAATGCTACTTAATATTCCTAAAAAAAGTAATTTAATTTGCGTTATTAGATAGAAACGTATTAGCTGAATTTTCTAAACTATCAAATTGTGGATGGATTGAATTTTTTTTCTCAGAAAATACAAGCCTATTTAAAGCATTAACGTAAGCATTCGCTGCAGCAACTACAACATCAGTATCAGCAGAATGACCAGAATATATTTTATTATCCCTTCTTATTCTTATTGTTACTTCTCCCAAAGCGTCAATTCCTTCTGTTACAGACTTAACAGAAAATTCAATTAATTCATTAGGAACTTTAGCTAATTTATTTAAAGCCTCGCATACAGCATCAACTGGTCCAGTCCCTATTGATACAGCAGTATCCTCAGTATTATCTTCCGTGTTTAGTAGCGAAATGGTGGCAGTAGGTTTAGACGCGTTACCGCAACTTACTTGGACAAGACTTAATTGAAATTTAGCTTCAGGAAGCTGAACTTGTTCACTAACAATTGCTTCTAAATCTCTATCAGTAATTTCTCTTTTCCTGTCAGCTAAATCCTTAAAACGAGCAAAAGCATCATTTAAATCTTCTCGGCTCAAGTCATATCCCATCTCTTCTAATCTTGCTCTTACTGCACTTCTTCCACTAAGCTTCCCTAAAGATATTTTGTTGTCACTCAAACCAACGGTTTTTGCATCAATAATTTCGTAAGTTAGCCTATTTTTTAAAACCCCATCCTGATGAATTCCTGACTCATGTGCAAAAGCGTTAGCTCCCACAATTGCTTTATTAGGTTGTACAGTCATTCCAGTTAGATTGGAAACAAGTCTAGAGGTTTTTGTTATTTCTTCTGTTCTTATTGCTGTAAGAGGAGTTGGTGAATCTGGATTTCTTTTGAAGAAACTATTAAAAAAACTTTTCCTAACGTGCAGTGCCATTACTAATTCCTCTAGAGAGGCATTCCCGGCTCTCTCGCCAATTCCATTAATAGTACATTCTAGTTGTCTTGCTCCATTTTTTACTGCCTCAAGAAAATTGGCTACTGCTAAACCTAAATCGTTATGACCATGAACCGAGATTACTGCCTCATCAATATTTGGAACATTTTTATTTATACCTGCAATTAGGTTGCCAAATTCACTAGGAGTTGTAAATCCAACAGTATCAGGGATATTTATTGTTGTTGCTCCTGAAGAAATTGCTAGTTGAATCACTTCGTATAAAAAATCAGGATCACTCCTTGAGGCATCTTCACAAGAAAACTCAATATCATCTACCAATGATTTTGCATAATTAACCATTTCTGGAACTATTTGAAGAACATCTTTTCTGGATTTTTTAAGTTTATGTTTAAGGTGAATATCACTTGTCGCAATAAAAGTATGTATTCTTTTCTTGGGCGCTGGACTTACAGCTTCATAACATGCCTTTATATCTCCTTTTGACGCTCTGGCCAAACCACATATAATAGGGCCATTTTCTTTCCCTACGGCATTGGCAATTTTATTAACAGCTTTAAAATCTCCAGGACTTGCGAAAGGGAATCCAGCCTCAATAACATCCACCCCTAATCTTGCTAATTGATGGGCGATAGCAAGTTTTTCTTCAAGATTTAAACTGGCACCAGGAGATTGCTCTCCATCTCGAAGAGTTGTATCAAATATCAAAATTCTTCCAGGATCTTTTGACATTTAAGGGAATAACCTAAACTTATATTAAGCTAATTAAAAAAATTTGACTAGATTTAGTTCAATAAAAATTTGCTCAAAGTTTGTAACTTAAACAATATTGGTTAAAATTCTGAAGATAAAAATGAAATACTTAAATTATTAAAGTATTCTTTTAAAATTAAAGCTTCCTTTTATAAAAGGTTATTTTTGATTTTTTATAGAATTAAATGCATAAATTATAAAAAGTATGAATGGGCAATATCCCCAAAAAAATGTTTTAGGTCAGTTAGCGATAGTTTTACATGCTCATCTACCTTATGTTAGAAAAAATGAAAAGAATTCCTTAGAAGAGGATTGGTTATTTCAGGCGATTTTGGAATGTTATATACCACTACTTCAATCAATAGAATCTTCCAAAAATGAAAATCCTGAAAATACAAAACTAACTATTAGTTTGTCACCAACATTATTATCACTTCTAAATAATAAACAAATTCAAGAAACTTTCCCAAACTGGATTAAGACAAGGAATGATTTCTTAAACGAACTACCACTAGAAGAAAAAAATGCCTCTGCATTTTTAATGAAAAATCTTAATGAAAAATACTTATATTGGCAAAATTGTTCTGGAAATTTAATTGAGAAGTTTAGGGTTTTAAATAACTCTGGAAATTTAGATATTCTTACTTGTGCTGCTACTCACGGATATTTGCCGATTCTAAGGGAGAATCCTGAAACTGTTAAAGGACAAATTAATACTGCAATTAGGAGCCACAAAAATATTTTTGGAACAAAGCCTTTAGGTATTTGGTTACCTGAATGTGCTTATTATGAGAATTTAGACGAAATACTAATTAATTCCGGAATAAGATATGCGATATTAGATGGTCATGGAATTCTTAATGCCACACCAAGGCCTAGGTATGGGGTGTACGCCCCTATCTGTTCGAAAAAAGGTGTTGCCTTCTTTGGAAGAGATAGTGAGTCAACTTTGCCCGTTTGGTCTGCTAAGGATGGATTCCCCGGAGATAAAGTTTATAGAGAATTTCACAAAGATTTGGGATGGGAATTGCCTATCTCTAAACTCCAAAAGAAAGGTATCTCAACTAAAAGACCTTTGGGTTTGAAGTTCCATAAGATTACAGATGATAAGGCCCCCCTTGGGGAAAAGAAGTTTTACTTAGAAAATGAAGCCAAAAAGAAGGCTGCAGAACATTCTGATGATTATCTTCTCGCAAGATCCAAACAATTAGAAAAATTAAGATTATCCTCTTCCTTTAAGCCCTTATTGGTGGCTCCATTTGATGCAGAGTTATTTGGTCATTGGTGGTATGAGGGGCCTTTTTTTATTGAAAATATTTTAAAGAACTCTAGTAAATATTCAATTAAGCTTACAAATTTAAAAGAATTCTTACTTCAAAAGCCAAAACTTCAGATTTGCGATCCATCACCATCAAGCTGGGGACAAGGAGGTTACCATAATTACTGGATTAATGATTCAAATGCGTGGATTGTTCCAGAGATCACAAAAGCAGGCTCAACTTTTGTTGATTTATGCTCGAAAAATTTTAATAATGACTTATCCTCAAGACTTTTCAAGCAAGCAGCAAGAGAATTACTTCTCTCTGAGTCCTCTGATTGGAGTTTTATCCTAAGAGCTGGAACTACAACTGAGCTTGCAAAAGAGAGGATAGAAAGACACTTGTTCAGATTCTGGAAAATAGTCGAAATGATTAGAAATCATTCCAATATTAATTTAAATTTTCTTGAAGATATTGAGGAAGAAGATAAAGTTTTTCCAGATATTAATATTGATGATTGGCGAAAATAAAAAATACTAATTTAATTTAAGCATTCCTAGTTTTACTTTTAGAGGTGAATTTATAAACATTTTACTCATCACATAAATTAATTTTGGAAGAGGATGTGTATTAGTAAGAAACCCTACCCATTCATTGGTCGATAATTTAAAGAAATTTGAGAAAAAGCTTCTTAATTTACTTTCGTCAAAACTCATCAATCTTCTTAATCCATATTGGTAAAGTTTATGTCTTTGTGTTAACTCGTAAGGCCAAAGTACCCCCCAACCTTTTGTCGCTAGTTCAAGAGAACTTAGATTAGGTTCTTTTAAAAAAATCGCTAATTTTTTTGCAAGTAGTGGAGCTCTTCTTAATAAGGATCCGATCATGTATCCTGATGCAGGATGCACCATGCTTGCTGAGCCTCCAAAACCAAGAACAAATTGTTTTTTAAATGGAAGGGGTAAATTCATTGGAAAAAGACAATTCTCTTCATGAAAAACTTCACTCACCTCAATACCCTTACTATTAAGTCTTTTTAAAAGTCTTTTTTTTAGATTTTCTTGAGATAGTGCAGGATAACTAGCTAATGATGTTTCCTCAACAAAAAAAGTTTCATTTCCAAGATCCATTGCATAGAGAAAGGAAGGAGATGATAACTTTTCTTCATCGTTTAAATGATTTGGACGAAAATCCATTAAAACAAACTGTTCTTTTTTGACTGGTGGAGATGAAAATTTACCAACAATTCCATATGCAGCTTGTTGAGCGATTTCATCTTGGACCGGTCTTTTTACAAAATTACTCTTATGACCACTTGCGTCAATGACTAACCTCGCTTTTAACTTCAGTCCTGAAGAACAAATAACCTCAGATAGTTTATTTTTCTCTTTAATATCTGTTGCTGTTTCATTCAACCATTCAATCCCTTTACACTTTTTTAAAAGTTCATTTTGAAAAGCTTCTTGATTTATTAAACCATAATCATAATTATGTTTTGTTGGATTATCTCCCTTTTTACTTTCCCCGTTCCCAAAAAAACTAACTGTTTTATCCCACCGATGAGATAACAAAGACTCTAATCCTAATTCCTCTAATTCAGAAGCCCAAATACCATATGTATTCTCCCATTTTTCATTTGGAGATTTAGTTGATATCCCCTTTATATTAAGATCTTGCTTGGCTAATTCTGCAGCTAAGCATAGTGCTGCAGGGCCGGAACCTAAAATTAAAATATCAAGCATTTCCATATGATCTAATAAACCAATTTATTTTAATTTTCTTTGTCTGAGTTGAATTGGCCTACATCTTCTGTTTGTTCATGAGGAACCAATACAACTTCTGATAAATGATCGCCCTCATCTAATCTTTGTAATTTTACTCCAGTAGCGGCTCTAGATTGCTGGGATATTTTATCTGCGTTTGTTCTTACTATCACACCTTTTTCGGTTACAAAAAGTAATTCTTCCCCTTCTCCAAGGACCTTCAAACAAACTAATACATCATCTTTAATTCTGAATTTTATTGCTCTCAATCCCATACCAGCTCTTTTTTGTAATCTAAACTGAGTTACAGGTACTCTTTTACCTAGTCCAAATGCACTGGCTATTAGTACCCAAGGTCCTTCAGAAGAGTTAACTTCAAGATTTTCATCAGACTCTTTCGTAAGATCTTCGCTTTTTGCTAATTGATCAACTAAATCAGATGTTAAAACATCCATAGATACTAGATTGTCTCCTTTCCTAAGGTTCATAGATTTAACCCCCCTTGCCGTCCTGCCAAGTGGCCTTAATTCGTTAATATCTAGTCTGAAATGAATCGCCATTCCTGTTCTTGATCCAATCAAAACACTGTCGCCTTCTTTTGATAACCTAACCCAAGTTAAAGCATCTCCATCTTCAAGATTTATTGCTATTAATCCATTAGATCGAATTTTTGAGAAAGCAGAAAGTGAAGTTCTTTTTATAAATCCAGCTTTGGTTAGCATTAATAGATAACAATCGTTATCAAAAGAATCTACTGCAACTAGCGAAGTTATCTTTTCTTCTTTTGGTATTGGGAGAAGTTGAACTGATGGAGTACCTTTTGCTGTTCTGCTACTCATGGGAACTCTATATGCTGGCAGAGCATAAGATACCCCTCTATCACTGAAAAGCAAAAGAGTATCATGATCATTACAGCTTATAAATAGTTTTACTTCATCATCTTCTTGTGTCTTAGTTCCAGCTTTACCTCTAGACCCACGACTTGTAGATTCGAATTCATTAACTGGCATTCTTTTTAAATAACCTGCTTCAGTCAATAAAACTACAGATCTGTCATTAGCGATAAGATCAATATCATCTAAACCACCGCCTAAATCAAGTATTTCTGTTTTTCTTGGAGAAGAAAATCTTTCATCGATTTTATTAAGTTCTTCTAGGATAATCTCAAAAATTCTTTCTTTACTATTCAATATTTGCTGATATAAGTTGATTTTTCTTGTTAACTCATCATGTTCACCTTTGATTTTATCTGCTTCTAGTGCTGTTAATCTTCTTAATTGCATTTGTAAAATAGCTTCTGCCTGTGTGGCAGATAACTCATGATCAGCTTGTAATTTTTCTCTGGCTGAAACTGTATCTTTTGCTGATCTTATTAGATTAATAATCTCATCCATAGCACCTAATGCTAATAAAAGACCTTTTACAATATGATCCCTCTCTTCAGCCTTTTTTAATAAAAATTTTGTTCTTCGCCTTATTGTCTCTACTCTAAAGTCTAGAAATACATCTAACATTTTCCTGAGTGAAAGTGTTGTGGGCTCTCCTTTTACTAAAGCAAGGATATTTGCACTAAAGTTATTCTGTAGAGGTGTTAACTTGAATAAATTATTTAAAACTACTTGTGGGTAGGCATCTCTTTTTAGTTCAATTACAATCCTCATTCCGTCTCGATCGCTTTCATCTCTAATATCAGAAATACCTTCTAATTTTTTTTCATTAACCAAGTCAGCAATTCTTTCTATCAATGCCGCTTTATTAGTTTGAAATGGAAGCTCAGTTATTATAACTGCATCTTTTTCTGCTCTACCAGGGGATTTAATTTGCTCAATATTTGCTACACCTCTCATAGTAATCGAACCCTTTCCTGTTTTGAAAGTTTCTTTGATACCGCTTCTGCCTAAGATTTGACCACCTGTAGGAAAATCAGGACCCTTAATTATTTCAAAAAGTTCTTTATCTTCAATTGAAGGGTTTTTGATTATTGATTTAAGACCATTAATTAATTCCCCTAAATTGTGAGGTGGAATATTAGTTGCCATTCCAACTGCTATTCCAGATGATCCATTTAGAAGTAGTTGGGGAATCCTAGCAGGCAATACTGTTGGCTCTTGCTGAGAGCCATCAAAATTATCGGCGAAATCTACGGTTTCAGATTCAATATCCTCTAATAAACTTTCATCTGTAAGAGACTGTAAACGAGATTCTGTATATCTCATCGCTGCTGGAGGGTCGTTATCAACAGAACCAAAGTTTCCATGGCCATCTATCAGAGGCATCCTCATAGAGAAATTCTGAGCCATCCTAACTAAAGCATCATAAACAGCAGTATCGCCATGAGGGTGGTATTTCCCAAGTACTTCTCCAACAACTCTTGCACATTTTCTGTATGGTCTACCGCTAGTTAAACCAAGTTCATACA
This sequence comes from Prochlorococcus sp. AG-459-D04, assembly GCA_003212035.1. Classification (GTDB taxonomy): domain Bacteria; phylum Cyanobacteriota; class Cyanobacteriia; order PCC-6307; family Cyanobiaceae; genus Prochlorococcus_A. The sequence continues at coordinate 36,619 of QCRA01000001.1, read as the reverse complement.
TTGCATAAAGAATTCTTCTATGAACAGGTTTTAATCCATCTCTTGCATCTGGAAGAGCACGACCAACTATTACGCTCATTGCATACTCAAGGTATGAGCGAGACATCTCATTTCTTAGATCAGTCTGAATAATTCTGTCGTTATCTTCACTTAATCCTGAGTTGCCAGAATCTAAAGTATCAGACATATAAAAATCCTTTATTTAATAATAATCGCTGATTGTCATAATGAATAAAAAAAAAATATTTATTTAATTCCTAAATACTCACATTTACACACAAATCAAAATAAAACCTGTTGTTTTTGAACAAACCTTGGCTTATTACCCCTTTAGTTGTTAATTTATTCAAAATAAAGAGAAAAATTCCGTGAATATTGAACTTGGTTTAAATAAAAAAGTCAGAAGGGCTTATGGCATTGATGAGATAGCTTTAGTCCCTGGCAATAGAACACTTGATTACGATTTAACAGACCCTTCTTGGTCTATAGGTGATATCAAAAGAGAAGTTCCGATCGTAGCAAGCGCTATGGACAGTGTTGTCGATGTCAATACAGCTGTAGAACTCACAAAATTAGGATCCCTAGGGGTGATTAATATGGAGGGCATACAAACAAGATATGAAAACCCTGATGAAATTTTGAACCAAATAGCATCAGTCGGGAAGAATGATTTTGTACCGTTAATGCAGGAGATATACAGTGAACCCGTCAAGGAGGGATTGATTTTACAAAGAATAAATGAGGTCAAAGAAGGAGGAGGCATCGCTGCTTTTAGTGGGACTCCTCAAGCTGCCATTAAGTTTAAAGAAACACTTAATAATTCCAAAATAGATTTATTTTTTCTTCAAGGAACAGTTGTTTCAACTGAACACCTTAGTATGGAAGGTAAGGAAACCTTAAATATTAAAGATCTCTGCCAATATTTGAATGTTCCAGTTGTAGCCGGAAATTGTGTTACTTATGAAGTTGCAAAACTTCTAATGGATGCTGGAGTTGCAGGATTAATGGTTGGAATAGGACCTGGAGCGGCATGTACATCAAGAGGAGTATTGGGAATTGGAATTCCTCAAGCAACTGCAATTGCTGATTGTAGTGCGGCAAGAAATGATTTCTTTAAAGAAACTGGTCGTTATATCCCAATTATTGGTGATGGAGGAATTGTGACGGGCGGAGATATCTGTAAATGTTTGGCATGTGGATCAGATGCTGTAATGATTGGATCTCCAATAGCTAAATCCTTAAACGCTCCAGGTAAAGGATTTCACTGGGGTATGGCTACTCCTAGTCCAGTATTGCCGAGGGGTACAAGAATTGAAGTTGGTTCTACAGGATCCTTAGAAAGGATAATTAAAGGCCCTGCCTTACTTGATGATGGGACACATAACTTATTAGGAGCCATTAGAACCTCAATGAGTACTCTTGGAGCAAAAAATATTAAAGAAATGCAAAAAGTTGAAATAGTCATCGCACCATCGCTTCTTACAGAGGGTAAGGTTTATCAAAAAGCTCAGCAGCTTGGGATGGGTAAGTAATTTATTTAGAGCAAAATTATAAAACCTTAGTGAATTAAGTATTAAATTGAAAAATATTCTAATTAGGAGTTATTATGAAATGATGGGGGAAACCCCATACTCCTCACACACTAAATCGCCCGATTAATCGGGCTTTTTTAGAAATTTTGTTACTTATATTATTTTATCTGTAATGAAATCATCACTTAAAAGAATTGCTTGCTAAATTTTCAAAAAGGAATACTTAAATTATGTCATCAGCTCCAGCCGTAACTGATTCTTCATTTGACAAGGATGTACTGCAAAGTGATCTACCAGTATTGGTTGATTTTTGGGCACCATGGTGCGGTCCATGTAGGATGGTCGCTCCAGTTGTAGAAGAAATCTCAAAAGACTTTGAAGGGAAAATTAAAGTTTTTAAATTAAACACAGATGAGAATCCAAATGTTGCGAGTCAATACGGAATTAGAAGTATTCCTACATTAATGATCTTTAAAGGAGGTCAAAAGGTTGATACTGTTGTTGGTGCTGTGCCAAAAGCAACTCTTTCCAGCACTTTAACTAAGCATTTATAAATTTAAAAGCTTTGCATAAAATCGGACTAATAGACTATGGAATGGGTAATATTCATTCTGTAACGAAATCTCTAGAAAGTCTTGGAGAAGAAATTATATTAATTAAAAACTTTAATGATTCTAAGCTTTGTAAGGCGATAATACTTCCTGGGGTTGGAGCTTTTGATCCAGCGATGAATAATCTTATAAATACTGATTTGATAACTGATTTGAAAAATTGGATTAAAAGCGGGAAGTCCTTTTTTGGGATATGTTTAGGACTCCAACTCCTTTTTGAATCTAGTGATGAAGGAGAAGTTCAAGGGATGGGAATTTTAAAAGGAAAAATACAAAAAATACCCAATATTGTTAACCAAAGAATCCCACACATGGGTTGGTGCCAACTTTTACCTACAAAAAAAAATACTTTATTTGGGATTGAAGAATTAAATAATTGGGTCTATTTTGTACATTCCTATCATGCAATCCCAGATGACTTAAATATTATTGCGGCGCAGGTTGATTATGGCTCTGAAAAATTAACTGCAATGATCGAGAATGATAATTTACTGGCCTGTCAATTTCATCCGGAAAAATCTGGAAAAACCGGTGAAAAACTTTTGAGACGATGGCTTAGTAATATTCAATAATTGATAATTACTGATGAAGACAAACTTAAGATTAATAGGTGGTAAAAAACTCCAAAGTCCAAATAATTCTCATACTAGACCTACAACTTTGAGAGTGAGAGAGGCTATATTTAATATATTGAACAATAAAGTTGAGAATAGCAACTGGTTAGATTTATTTAGTGGAACAGGGGCCATATCTTGTGAAGCCTATAATCACGGGGCAAGAAAAATACTTGCAATTGAAAAAAACAAAAACAACTCAAAAATTTGCTTAGAAAATTTACTCTCGTTGGAGAATATAGAGAATAGGAGAAATGATATCGAAGTTATTTGTAAAGACGTTTTGAAATGGACAAAACCAAATTATGAGAGAAACTTATCATCAAGAAATATGGATTTAAACAAATTAAAATTTGATTTTGTTTATCTAGATCCTCCATATGAAGTGGATTTCCATGAATTAGTTTTAAATCAATTATTCAATTGTAATTTTTTAAAAAAAGATTCAACAGTTATTTGTGAACATTCTCCAAACCTACTTATTAAAAAAAGTACTTTGTGGGAAACTATAGATGTAAGAAATTATGGGCAGTCAAGATTAACATTTTTAATCAATGTCCAGCATCCCTGAACCTCTTCTGTATTGATTCCATGCACTGACGAATAATCCAAGAAGAGTTATTGGAACTAAACCTAAAACAATACCACATAGAAGAGGCTCGATCATTTTTTTGCCTTTTTTGAATTTCTTATCCACAATTGTTACATAGAGACTATTTTTTGTGTCAACATCTTCATCAACTGCAGCAGAAAGAGACTTTAAAAGTGAATTCTTAAAAATTTTTTTTATTGTATTTGGAGTTTTATTGATCTGTTTTTCAATATTTTTCGTAAAACATCATGAAAATAACAAATATATTATTGAAACTCTTGAACTTAATGGCTCTGCTGAGGAAGGAGATGCTCTTTTTAAGATAAATTGTGTTGGATGTCATGGAATTACAGCAAGAGGACTAGTGGGCCCAGACTTACACTCAATAACTCAACGTTTGAATGATAAAGAGATAATAAAACAAGTTACTGGAGGCCTAACCCCTCCGATGCCAAGTTTTGAAATTGATCCTGTAAATATGTCCAATTTATTAAAATATCTTCATAGCCTTGAATGATTTTGGGAAAAAATTTTTCTAATTTAAAGGTAATATTAGTTGAACCAAATGGCCCTTTAAATGTAGGAAGCGTGGCTAGATTATGCAGCAATTTTGAAGTTGATGAATTAAGAATAGTCTCTCCTAGATGCGATATATTTTCTTTAGAAACAAAAAAAATGGCCCTTAAAGGTCAAAAATTTCTTGATCATTGTATGGTTTTTGATGATCTTCAAAAAGCAATTTTTGATTGTGATTTAGTTTTGGCATCTTGTGGAAGGATTGATGTAAATAAAGATTCATTTTTTGAATCTTCTGAAGATATATTTGATTGGACTTTATCCTTTAAGAAGATAAATAATTTAGCAATTATATTTGGAAGAGAAGATAGAGGTTTAACTAACAGCGAATTGCTTCTGGCAAATAAAACTTTTAATATCCCAACTTCTCAGAATAATCCTTCATTAAATCTTTCGCACGCTGTTTCAATAGTTTTGTATGAATTGAATAAGTCTTCTAAAAAGAATTTGAATAATGAATTAAAAATTTTTAACTTAGCGTCATCGAACGAAGTACATGATACATTTCTGGAAATCGAGGAAATGCTTTTGCGAGTTGGATACCTATTGAAACATACTTCTAAGGCAAAAATAAGTAAATTTAAGAATTTGATTTTGAGGGCAAATACATCAATGCACGATATAAATGTTTTAAGAGGAATTGTCCATCAAATAAACTGGTTTTTGGATAATTCAAGAAAATAAGTAAAAATAAATTTGACTATATATTTTTTCCTGTTGTTTTAATTTATAGTGATATTTACTAAAAACATTTTCTGAAGTAGCATCTATTGATTATTTGAATATTTAAGAAAACTAAAACTGTGCCTACAACAAAGAAAAGAAGAGTTTTTCCTTTTACAGCAGTAATTGGTCAAGAAGAAATGAAATTGGCTCTCTTGTTAAATGTTATTGATCCAAGAATTGGAGGAGTAATGATAATGGGTGATAGAGGGACTGGAAAGTCTACTACAATAAGAGCCTTAGCTGATTTGTTGCCAGCAATCGATGTTGTTAAAGACGATCCATATAATAGTTCTCTAGTTGATCCTGATTTACAAAGTAAAGAAGTTTTGGAAAAAATTACACAAGGAGAAAATCTAGAGAGTATTCAAAAACAAGTACCTATGGTTGACTTGCCTTTAGGGGCTACTGAAGATAGGCTTTGTGGAACAATTGATATAGAGAAGGCTTTGAGTGAGGGTGTTAAGGCATTCGAACCTGGTTTGTTAGCAAAAGCTAATAGGGGTTTATTATACGTTGATGAAGTGAACTTGCTTGATGATCATTTAGTCGATGTACTCCTAGATTCGGCTGCTTCCGGATGGAATACAGTTGAAAGGGAGGGAGTTTCAGTTCGACATCCTGCGAGGTTTGTCCTTATCGGTTCAGGTAATCCAGAAGAAGGTGAATTAAGGCCTCAACTATTGGATAGATTTGGAATGAGTGTTGAGGTTAAGACAGTTAGAGATGCTGAATTAAGAGTTCAAGTAGTAGATCAAAGAACTTCTTTTGACGATAATCCTGATGAGTTTTCATTGAGTGTTGAGAAGCAACAGGATGAACTTCAACAAAAGGTTATTAAAGCACAAGAAATATTAAATTCTGTTCAAATGGATGATGACCTAAGATTGAATATTTCTGCAATCTGCGGAGAATTAGATGTCGATGGTTTACGTGGAGATATTGTTACAAATAGGTCTGCAAGGGCAATTGCAGCCTTTGAGGGCAGAACTGAAGTCCAAGAAGATGACATAGCAAGGGTAATTTCTTGTTCTTTAAGACATAGACTAAGAAAAGATCCTTTAGAACAAGTTGATTCAGGTGAAAGAGTCATTCAAGCTTTTTGTAAAGTATTTGATTTAGATGAAAAAGAAAATCTTTCAAAATTTCAATTGTCTGCTGAAGCTTAACAAAAGTGAGAATAATTGGGATTGATCCTGGATTAGCTAGAGTTGGTTATGGAATAATTGAAATAGAAAATGAAAGAAAGATATTATTAGATTGCGGCGTTATAGAGACAGGTAAAGATAAAAAAGAAGAAGATAGACTTTATGAGATATTTCAAGATCTTAATGAATTAATAAATCATTGGAACCCTACTGAAGCGGCGGTAGAAAAATTTTTCTTTTACAGGTCAAGTACTACCATTAGTGTGGTTCAGGCTAGAGGCGTGATTATGATGGTATTGGCCTCTAAAAAAATTCAGGTTAGTGAATATTCACCTGCTCAGATAAAATTAACAATTGCTGGGTCTGGAAAGGCATCTAAGAAAGATATTCTTGATGCTGTTATGTATAGCTTGGATCTTAATAAACCTCCAAAACCTGATGATTCAGCAGATGCATTGGCTATAGCACTAACAAAACTAAATGAAGATGGCTTTAACTGAACATTTAATATGACGATCTTTGAATATAAGAAATTGGAGAGGGATACGTTTAGAAAACTAAGAGATGGAATTTCTCTTAATCAAAGAGAAAATGTAGAAAAGAATGTAAAAATATATGTTGATTCATTTGCTAAGGGAAATAAAAATATTGGTTATATAGCAATATATTGGCCTCTTAAAAATGAAGTAGATATAAGAAGTCTTAAGAAAAAATTTCCTTTAGCTTTGCCTAGATGTAAAGACAAAAAAGAGTTGTTATTTTATCCATGGGATGAAAAACCTCTTACCAAAGATTCTGAGGGGATACCAAGTCCAAATAACTCTTCCCAATTAAGTCATTTCCAGATAAGTACGATACTTGTTCCATGTCTTTCCGTTGATAAAAATTTAACAAGATTAGGTTATGGAGGAGGTTATTTTGATAAATTAAGGAGGGATAATGATTGGAGAAATGTTCCGTGCATTGGAGTATTAACTTCTAATTGTGTAAGTAAGATTCCATTAACCAAAGCTGAGTGGGATATTCCTTTATCGGGCTTTATCACAGAAAAAGAAATATTTGTATAATAGAAGATCCTAAAGTGATTAATTTATAGTTTTAAAAAATGGAAAATCAGGAAAAATACAATAAATTATCAAAATTAGTAGAAAAGTTGAAGAAATCAGAAGATCCAAAAAGAAAATATGAATACATTTTGTGGTTAGGCAAAAAATTGAAAGAACCAAATAGTGAAATCCTTGTTGAAGAAAATAAAGTTAAGGGATGCGTTTCAGAAGTTTTTGTTAAGGCAAATTTTAAAAGCGGTAAATTATTTTGGGAAGGATACTCAGATGCACTAATAACTAAGGGTTTATTAGCATTTTTAATTACTGGGTTAAATGAATTAACACCAAATGAGGTTGTTAAAATAGATAAGAAATTTATTGAAGATACTGGTTTGAAAGCAAGCTTAACGCCTTCAAGATCAAATGGTTTTTTAAACATATTATTGAAAATGCAGTCTCAAGCAAATAAATTTCTGTAGGTTTAATAATATAAAATTAAACTCAAAGTTAAAAGAAATAAAAAATGAGAAAATGCAAAATTGGGATTTTAGGTTTTGGGACTGTTGGTTCAGGGATTTATAAAATATTAAGTTCTAAAGTTGATTCACATCCAATTTTAAAAGAAATAGAAATTGTTAAAATAGCTGTCAAAGACCTTAATAAAAAAAGGGATATTGAGCTAGATAAAAATTTACTAACTGATGATCCATTTAAATTAATTAGTGACCCCTCTATAGATGTAATTGTTGAAGTAATGGGTGGGGTTGATTTAGCGAAAGATATTATTCTGCAATCATTAAAATTAGGTAAATCTGTTGTTACAGCAAATAAAGCAGTCATTGCAAGATATGGAGAAGAAATATATAGAACTGCATCTAAAGAAGGAGTTTATATATTGTCAGAGGCGGCAGTTTGCGGGGGGATTCCTATAATTGAACCCTTAAAAAGATCATTAAAAAGTAACAGCATTAAAAAAATGGTTGGGATAATAAACGGTACGACAAATTTTATTCTTTCAAAGATGACAAATGAAAAAGCTGATTATAAGGAGACCTTAAAATTGGCCCAAAGCCTTGGGTATGCAGAATTTGATCCAACTGCAGATGTTGAGGGTCATGATGCTGCTGATAAGATTTCAATTCTTAGTGAACTTGCATTTGGAGGGAAAATCAAAAGAGAGGAGATACATTCTGAGGGTATTAGTAAAATTAATCTCAAAGATATCGAATATGCCAATAAATTAGGATTTGAAATAAAACTTTTAGCGCTCTCAGAAAGGGGGAAAATTAATAGTAATGATTCACTTGCTTTAAATATTTGGGTAGGACCTTCTTTGATTCCAAAATCTCATCCATTGGCCACAGTTAAGGGAGTTAATAATGCTTTACTGATAGAGGCTGATCCTCTTGGAGAGATCATGTTGTATGGTCCAGGTGCAGGGAGTGGCCCAACTGCTGCGTCAGTAGTTTCAGATATATTAAATCTGCATGCCGCTTCAGCAAAAAATAATAATTCAATCGATCCATTATTATCTTTTGATTTCTGGAGAAACTGTCATATCACCGGATCTTCACAAATAAATAAAAAAAATTACCTTAGAATTATTTGTCTTGATAGTCCAGGTGTAATAGGAAAGATTGGAGATATTTTTGGAAAAAATAATGTATCCATCGAATCAATTGTTCAACTAGATGCAAGTGAGGACAAAGCTGAAATTGTCGTTATTACTCATGAGGTGAATAATGGAGATTTTGAGAAATCGAAAGATGAAATAAATTCGCTAAATGAAGTTAAAATTATTGCAAGTCAATTAAGTTGTATTTAAAAAAATAGTTTGCAAATTTCTTTATAGCTTGTTAAACCGAAGAAAGTAAGTGTTTGGTTTTAGCACCTTGATGATTCATTCAAAAATATCAGACAAAAAAAATGAAAAAGATAATTTAATTTGTTCTGAAAACCTTTACAAAGGTGCTTGTGTAAAAATTAAAAATAGCAAAAAGACTTTTCAAGTAATTGGTTTAAATATTGGTAAAAAAATTTGTTGGGTGAGAGAATGGCCTTTTGCCTTTAATTCTAAAAAAACATTTGCTTTAGAGATAAGTCAAATAACCTTACAAATTTTTTGCTCTAATAATTCTTCAGACCAATTAAGTAATTGGAAAACATGAAAAAAAAAGTTGTTTTATCGATATTCATTATTTTAATTTCTTTTTTAGAGACTTCTTGCGGCTCAAAAAGAATATCTAAAAAAATCATAGTAGCAAGTTCTGGAAAAATTGAATCTTTAGATCCAGCTAGAGCTAATACTCTTAAAGCAATTCAATTAATCAGTTCTTTAGGAGACACATTGTATGAATTAAATTCTAACGGTGAATTAATACCTGAATTGGCATCGGAAATGCCAATTATTTCAAAGGATAAACTTCAAATAATTATTAATTTAAGAAAAGATGTTTTTTTTCATGATGGAACACCATTTAACTCAAATGCAATAAAGTTTTCTTTTGATAGATTCAAAAGAATTGGAACGATGAATTATATTTTAGGAAATAAGATTAAATCAATAGAAACGCCGAGTGAATATTCCGTCATAATAAATTTGAATAAACCATCAAGTTCTTTAAATGGTTTACTTACTTCAGTAAATTTAACTCCAATATCTCCAACATTTTACAAAGAATATTCTGATAAATTTCTAAATCATAAATTTGTTGGTACTGGCAAATATATGCTGACCAGTTTTTCTAATGAAGTTCAATCAATTGATCCACATTTGAATTATTGGGGTGAAAAACCCTTAAATAAGGGTATAAATTTTGTGGGTTATTCAAATTCTTCATCTCTTTTTGGGGCTTTAAAAAGTAAACAAATTGACGTGCTCTTATCAAATTCTATTGATGATAGTCAGAGAAAAAGTCTAAATAATTTAAGCAAAGATAAACAGTTTAAAGAAGGTAATAGCCCTTTCACTGAATTAAGTTTTATAAGTCTTAAAACTAGTTCTTATCCCTTAAGTAATCTTAATTTAAGACTGGCTTTGGCAAAAAGTCTTAATAGAAAATTAATTAGTGAGAAAATAAGTTATGGATTAAGGAAGCCATCTAGATCAATTATCCCTCCGATATTAAAAAAAAATAATCAAGAACTGTGGCCTAAATATGATTATTTAGAAGCAAGAAGCTTATTGCAAAAAGAAAACTATTGTAATGGAAATATTCTGAAAATACCTCTTACTTATAGATCAAATGTACCAGCTGATAAGCTTATTGCCTTGACATGGCAGGAAGAAATTAAAAATTCTTTGAAAGATTGTATTAATATTGAACTCAATGGAGTTGAATCGACAACAGTTTATAGGAATCTAAGTTTAGGAATTTATACTGCAGTTATTCTCGATTGGACTGGAGCTTATTCAGATCCAGAAGCCTATCTCACCCCTCTTTTAAGTTGTAATGAAATAGTTGGCGGGATATGTAAAAAAGGTGAATCAGTCTACAGTGGTAGTTTTTGGGGATCTAATAAAGTGGAAAGTTTATTTCTTGAGAGTGAAAAAATAACTGGAATTAAAAGATTAGAAAAACTTATTGAAATTGAAAAAATAGCAGCAAGTTCAATCCCTTATATCCCTATTTGGATATCCTCTCAAAAAGCATGGTCTCAAAATAAAATATCAAAACCTGTTTTTAATGGTGCAGGAATAATTTCATTGAGTGATCTTGAGTTAATAGATGAGTAGAAATTTAAATAAACTACTAAATTATTCCTTATTAAAAATTTTATTAATACCTATAATGTTGTGGATAATTTCTTCATTTGTTTTTATTTTATTAAGAGTTGCTCCAGGAGATCCCGTCGATGCCATACTTGGGTCTGGTGCAGATGAGGTTTCAAGGGAATTTCTAAGAAATAAATTGGGCCTAAATGAACCTTTAATAAATCAATATTTTTCATATATTAAAAATATATTGCATTTAGATTTTGGCCAATCTCTTAGTACCCAAGAGCCAGTCCTAAATATTATTATTAAGTCATTGCCTGCAAGTCTTGAGCTTGGATTCTTTTCAATATTAAGTGCCACACTAATAGGATTTCCACTGGGATTAATTGGCTTAAGAAACAGAGGGAAAAAGACTGATTATACCGCGAGAATATTAGGAATTGCCACATATTCGATCCCTCCTTTTTGGGGTGCAATGTTAGCGCAATTATTATTTTCTGTATATTTTAATATTTCCCCAATTGGAGGTAGATTTCCAATATTTCAGCAACAACCTCAAATTACAGGTTTTCTAGTTTTGGATAGTATTCTTTCAAATAATATTATTGCTTTGAAAGATAGTCTTTATCATCTAGCACTTCCTTCGATATCCCTTGGCTTTTTATTAAGTGGTATATTCAGCCGCTCATTAAGAGTAAATTTGGATAAGACATTAAAAAGTGATTATGTAAATGCTGCTATATGTAGAGGAATATCTAGGAAAAAAATATTTTTAAACCATGCATTGCCCAATGCTCTATTGCCAATTGTCACTATTTCAGGCTTGACTATGGCCTCATTAGCAGGAGGTACTCTATTGTTCGAGGTAACTTTTTCATGGCCAGGTATAGCTTTAAGATTACATGAAGCTATTTCTCAAAGAGACTATACCTTAGTTCAAGGAATTGTAATTTTTACCTCTATGTTAATAGTCTCTTTAAATCTATTAGTGGATATTTTAATCGCATATTTAGATCCACGAATAGAGTACTAATTTTCGGAAATTTCTTTTATTGTTTCAAGGTCTAAAAGATGGAAATCAAGTCCCAAATCTCTTTGGTTTTTAACTAGTCTAGGGACCTTTTGGTCTTTAATATTTTTTAAAAATTCAACTATAAATTTCGTAGATAAATCTTGTACTAATATTGGCTCTGAACCAATAAAAGATTCACTTATTTTGAAGATATCATTATTTTCTTCGTAGCTTTTATTAATTCTTATTGGAGAGAAATGACTTGCTCCTTCAATAATTAGAAATCTGTTTGAAGGATTATTTAAAGCAGAAAAAACTCTAAATTGTTCATTCATTAATGGTGTAATAAGGTCAAACGTGCCACCTATTAGAAGAGTGGGTGTTCTAATGCCTGCACTATTCTCTTTTGGCCATACTAAACTGCCAAATGAATTAAAACCTATAATCGCACTGGCCTTATTAGTGTTATTTTTCTTAGGGAATGGTATTTCGCTCAACTGACATTGAAGTAATTTAGATAAATTTGTTACCGCAAAGTCTTTTAATGCCGAATCACATTTGTCCACTAGTTGATCCGTAGGTTTATTGCCTTCATATAAAAGTGCTATTAAAGCACCAAGTGAATGCCCCATTAAAATATAAGAATCATTAGGTAAACCAAATTCTCCATTTTTATGAGCTTTTAATACAGCATCTAAATCTTTAATTCTGTATAAGAAAAAGTCTGCACTTCCCGGTATTGTTTCCTTACCTTCGACAACTTCTATGAATGATTCTAAATTACTCCCTCTGTGATCTATGAATAATATTGGCCAACCTCTTTTAGCCAATTCGTTGCCTATCCATTTGAAATTATTAATTTCGCCTCCAAGTCCTGGCATAAAAATTATTAGTTCTTTAGCATCATTTGTTTTATTGCTTTTCCATATTTCAATTTCAAAAGGTTTCACTCGGTGAGGGGCATAAATTTTTTTATCAATTTTTGTTAGATCTTGAGTTGATTTTTTTTCAGTATTTTTAAAGACATTGTGGTTCGTTCTTTTAAGTCTATTTAATTTGGATAAAAGTTCTTGTTGCATTGATAATTCATTTTTCCAAGATGAAATTATTAAAATTAAATTATCAATATCTAGTGAAATTTGTTCTGATGGTAATGCCTTTATGATTTCTAAAGTTGAAACTTCTTTTTTTTGATCTAATAAATTTTCTATAGTGTTATAAATTTCTGTTCCATTATCGTCATTTGGAACTTTAATGCTTTTGCTTAATTCTGTAAGAATTTTACGCCCTATCCAACTTCTTAATATTTCTCTATTTAACCCCTCTTCCTTGAAAACTGGAAATTCTAAAAATTTTGATAATTCAAATACTCTTATTAATCCATTTTGTTTTAACCAATCTATTAATTCTGTTGAATCATCTTTGTATTTTTCTAATTTTGATAATTGTTCTATAGTAAGAGGGATTTCCATCTCTTCAAATTTAATATTTATCTTTTCAGCAGCCTTTATACCATTATTAAAAAATAAACCACAAAAACTAAAAAAAATTATAAAAATGTGTTTCACTTGTGATTAGTCTAAATAGTTTACAAATTAGCAAAAATTGGTGGATTAAATTTCCATATCATTTGAGGTTAATAACCAAGATAAGATTTTACGCTGCATTTGGAGCAGGAGGTGTTATTTATTTAACATCACTTATTTTTAATAACATAGGATTATCGGCAACAGATATTGGCTTGGGGTTTACCATTTCAGCAATAATTGGAACCGTAACAAGACTCTTTACAGGTAATTATCTTAATAAAACTGGGAAAATACAATTTCCAATAGTTACTTCTTCAATCCTAAGTATTGCTGCAAGCTTATGCCTCATTTTTTCAAGAGATACCTTTTTGTACATAATTGGACAATCATTTGTTGGGGCTGCTGCAGGAATTTATTGGCCTGCTGCCGAGTTCGGGGTGCCTTATTTTTGCCATCCTATCGAAACACGCAAAGCTTATGCTCTTGTTAGAAGTTCTGAGGCTTTAGGAATATTTCTAGGAGTATTCATAGGGGGTTATATGACGAATTTTTTGTATACTAAATCAATTTTTATTAATGATATATTTTGCATGATAGTTATTACATTTTTAATATCTAGAAATAATTCTTCTATTAGAGGAAACTTAGAAAATTTCCAAAAAAGATCTGTAGATCCAATTAATGAGGGACAATTGAAATGGAATAAAAATTCAACAATAATAATTTTATCTATTTTATTGATAACTACTTCTTTAGCTTTGATTCAAGTAACTTTACCTCTGGATCTTGTTAAAGGTGGAGTATATCGTAATGCATTAAGCAAAGAAATTATTAGTCTTATAATTTCTATTCAGTTAATCTTATTGTTGTTTTTACAATGGCCTGTCGGTTCTTGGATATCTAGGAAAGAAAGATTATTTGGCTTGAAATTTAGTTTAATAAATTTCTCATTCGCTTCATTTTTATTATTTATTTCAAGTTACTTAAATATAATACCATCGTTTTATTTGATTTCTTTTTCATTGATTTTAGTAAGTTTAGGGACTGCTTCATTTCTTCCAACATCAACAGATGTTGTTTTCAGAATAGCTCCTTCAAATAAAAAAGGTTTAGCACTTGCTCTACTATCACAATGTTTCGCTATGGGTTATTTTTTTGGACCATTTATTTCAGGACGTATATTAGATCTATTTGGTTATGCTTCAATAATCTGGCTTTCAATTTCATGTTGTTGCTTTATTGTATTCGCAATTCTATTTAAGAGATTATTTTAATTAATCTTTTCTAATTCTATAATTCTTCTCTCTCTTAGAAATAAGAAAAAAGGTGCAGAGAATGCGAAGGCTATAAGAAAAGTTCCAATGTATACAATCCACATATTCTTCATGTTTAGTTTTTTTGATTCATTTACTATCCATATAAAAATAGCGCTTGCACCTACTAATAAGTCTCTTGAAATTGACTGAGCTGCAGGATTTGCATTCGCTAAAGAAATGAAGTTATTTATATCAAAGCTGTTGCCATATTCCTTAGCAAATTCGAAATTTGCCATCATTGGCAGGACAGCACCTAAAATTGATAGAAAAAGGTAAAGATAAGATAGTATTTTTTTATTATCTTTTAAAATGTTAAATGAATTCACTGGTCAAAAATATTTCTTTTAATAATAGTATTTAAAAGCTTATGGTTGTTGAAAAGAATAATAAAGTTGAAGACTATAAATTTAAAAAAGGAAATTTAAATTTTGCTGTTGTTGGACATGTTGAGTGGATAAATTTCCTAAAGGTCGATCAATTACCAAAACCTGGAGTCATTTCTCATTCAGAGAATTCCCTTGAGTATCCAGCTGGCGGTGGCTCTATTATCGCGAAAATACTTTCTGATTTATCTTTAAACCAAGTTCATTTTTTTACGTCATTAGGTAATGATGATTATGGAGATAAGTGTTTCAAGATTCTCTCAAATATGGGAATTAATTTGCATGTAGCTTGGCGTAATAAACCAACTAGAAGAGGATTTAGTTTAATTGACTCTCAAGGTGAAAGAGCAATAACAGTTATTGGAGAAAGGTTAGCTCCAACTCATAAAGATAAGTTAGAATGGAACATTTTAAAAAAAATGGACGGAATTTTTATTACTGCATCTGATTCGGAAATTTTTAAAATGGCTAGATCAGCTTCAGTACTTTGTACAACACCAAGGGTGGGATTAAATACAATTAATGAATCAAATGTTCTTTTAGATGGATTAATAGGCAGTAATCTTGATCCCGGGGAAGTTTTTTCTTTTTCTGAATTATTATTAAAACCCAAATATACCATTAAAACAGAGGGAGAGAAGGGAGGCATACTATTCCCAGGAGGAAGATATAAGGCTCTTAAAAACAAAAAATTAATGGTAGATTCTTATGGATGTGGCGATTCTTTTGCTGCTGGAATTCTTTATGGAATGGCATCTAAATGGGATATAGATAAAAGTTTAAATCTTGCTAAAGTAATGGGAAGAGAAGCCAGTGAATTTTTCGGCCCATATGCAAATAGTGATGAAAAATAATTAATTTAAGACTTATATGAGCAATTTAGATAATAAAAATAAAAATCTTCTCGTAGAAAACATTATTGTTTTCTTTTTATTTACTGTTTTTTTAGTTTTTAAATCTTTAAAAACTTTATCTAAAATTTTTACCTATGGAATCATAAAAAAAGAAATATTAACTACTAAAAGTAACTTAGGCGTAGATATAAAAATAAAAATTAAGTAATGAATTTATTTTTAGTTTTTCTAATTTTAGGAGTTATTTTTTTTGGCTACAAAAAAATTAGTTCTAAAAAAACAAAGAATTTAAAATTAGATAAATTTAAAAATAAACTTCAGAGCCCGCAAACAAATATTGACAGAATTTTTTTAAGAGAGGAAGAAAAAACCTTTTCAAATCCCAATATAAATATTTATATTGGAGCCTATGATAACGAAGATAATATAAATAGAAAATCAAATATACATAGAGCAAGACTTTCAAAATTTAAGAAATCCAAGTTAAATGGTGAAATGATATTTCAAGATGATGAACAAAGAATTTTTAAATTTAATAATGGGAAAAAAGTTTACTTATAATTTTTAATTTCTATTTACACTCAAGACTTTCTCTTGTTGAAACGCCTGTTTTTGGATTGATACCATCAGCTATTTCACAAAGATTTCTTTGATCTTCACTGTCAAGAATAGCGTAAGAAAAATCTGCACCTTCTATTTGAGCTCCTGCAAAACTACTACCTGAGGCTATCATATTTATTAAAACAGCATTTCTAAGATCTGTTTTTTGGAAGTTAACTCGATCCGAAAGAGTATCGGTTAGGTCAATTCCATTTAAATTAGATCCTTTTAGATCAGATAGGGTTAAGGTTGTCCCATGTAAATCAACGTCACTAAAATCTGCGTCTCTTGCAACTGCTCCAGCTATAGAAGACAAATGAAGATCCTCTCCATGGAAATTATATCCTGTAATATTAGATCTCACATAACTTGGAACTTCATCTCCCTCGCCCTTAACAGCTACATTTGCTCCTGCGAAAACTGGAGAGGATAAAACTAAGAAAGAAAAAGTTATGCATAAAAAATATCTTAAAAACTTAAAAGATTTCATACTAATTATTTTGAACATTATTATTTTATAACAATTAGATAAGTTTTAAAATTGAAATATATATTTGAAACGCCTTTTTAAGATTATTTAACACTATAAATTTTAAATTTAGGTTCCAGATTAGTTATACAATCTAGAAGTCTTTTATTATCTTTGCTATTCGTAACCTTGAATTCAGATTCAACCGTACCGTTTTTATCTCTTATGGCTTGATTTAAAACTATGGAACCGTTTCCGTCAGATACTGATCTATGAAAAGTTCCTCTAGGTATTCTTAGAATATATCCGCAAGATTCTAATCTAACTTTATAAAAAGGATAATCCCAACCAAAATTGACAAGAAAAAATGTTCTTCCTCCAGAGATAGCCAATAGATTATCTTCTTGATTGTGATGGATGTAAAATTGCCAATTATTAAATTCGTGATCATTTGGCGGACTAATCGCAGGACCACTGTGAATAACTAGATCTCTATAATTTGATTCATTAATACTAATGTCAAAAAATCTAACATCTTTTGTATCGCGAAATTTTTCATAACTTATCAATTCAAACATTTTTGATTTGTTTGATTTGATAGCTGGAATTTCTAAACTTGAGTTCAATTTTATTTAAATATTAAACAAATGAAAACAGATAAATTTCTATAAGAACGTATCAATTAACACTAAAAAAGAAACGTATTTTTATTTATTTTGTTGTTTTAAAAGATTAAAAATTTAGTGATTATTTAATTTCAAGAGGTTTGATTTCCCAGGATAAAGTATTTTCTAGATTATTTTTTCCTATAAAGTTTCCTGTAATTACAGAGGTTAAGTTCGATTTGGAAGAGGATACCAATGTTAAATATCTTTCATCTATTAATCCTTTCCCGCTTGGATCAAAACCTCTCCAACCAGCACCTGGAATATATAATTCAGCCCATGCATGTAAATCCAACTCAGACGGTAACGGATCTTCAAAATGATAACCACTTACAAACCTACTTGGAATACCTATAGATCTGCAAGCTTCAACCATCAGCATTGCTAAATCTCTGCATGAACCTATACGTTCTCTAAGTGTTCTGCTAGCCGGCCATGCTGGACCCGTATGCCTTTTGGTATATTTAACCCGATCTTGAATAATCTCTATTAGCTGGTAAGTAAATGATAATGCGTTATTAATGCTTCCGGCTAAGGCTTCTTGGGCAAGTTCTACGGCAGAGGGGTCGTGTTGTCCATTAGGCATCCAACCCTCCAATGCTCCCTGTAAATCTCTGTTAATAATGCTTCTACAAAAAGGTAATGTTAAATCTCTATTTTTAATCCCATCAATTATGTTTGGATGTTTAATAGTTTCAACATCGCTGATTGATTCAATTATTAAATTATCTGTTAATCCATTAAATCTGATTCTATTAATCTCTTCTCCGCTGGCAGCAAGTAAAGGATAAATAATTTCTGGTTCTGGGGTTATTTTTAATTCAAAATTCTTTAGTTTCTGGAATCCATTTGACCTTGGCTTTATACATAATCTATGCTCGCCTAATTGAACAGGGTCTTCGTATTTATATTCAAGTTTGTGAATGTATTTAATTCTCATTAAAAAGCTTTTTAATTATTAAAATATTTTTCTTGAATGAGATCATTTAATTTATTTAAATCCATTTGCAATGAATCGATTGCTTCATGTAAACCATGATTGATTATATCTTCAATTCTGATATAACTCCACTTTGCTTTAAGCAAACCTCTCATGCATTCTAATTCTGAAGGATTTTCAGTAGATGGAGAGGTATCTATACTTTTAAGTGTATTACTTATTCCATCAAGACAGTATCTTACTGATCTCGGGAAAATTGGATCAAGTAAAAGAAATCTAGCAACTGAATTAGGCTTTATAGAATTTTGTACTGCTTTCCTAAACATTTGATAGGCTCCAGCTGAACGTAAAAGAGCAATCCATTGCAGCTCATCAAGAACTCCTCCAAGTTCATCTAAACTGGGTAGAAGTAAATAATATTTGACATCTAAAATTCTTGATGTTTTGTCCGCTCTCTCAATTAATCTTCCAAGAATGCTAAATCTCCAAGCAAGGTCTTTGCTAAGAGTCGCATCTGTAATTCCATAAAATAGCTGACATTCCCTCCTTATTTCACTTAATTGTTCTTGTCTTGGTTTATTCCAAATTGCCTCTCCTTCTTGCATATTCCAATATAAGATATTAATCTGTTCCCACATCTCCGTGGTCATTACATCTCTGATTTGTCTTGCATTTTCTCTTGCCATTTGAATGCAAGAAATAATACTGTTTGGATTTAAACGATCTCTTATTAAAAAATTAATAACGTCATCAGGTTGTTTTTCTGGGAATCTTTTATCAAAAAATTCTCTATCACTTGAAGCCTCAATTAACGGGAGCCAAGGTTCTGCACTTCCTGGTGGACAATCTAATGACATTGCTTCACTTACTTCCACGAAACGAGATATGTTTTCAGCACGTTCTAAATAACGATTGATCCAATAAAGTGATTCTGCTACGCGACTTAAAAGCATATTAATTACCTACAACCCATGTATCTTTGCATCCTCCACCTTGAGAAGAATTGACGACTAATGACCCTTTTTTTAATGCTACCCTTGTAAGCCCGCCTGGGCTAACCCATGTATCTTTCCCTCTCAAGATGTATGGTCTTAAATCAACATGACATGGATATAGCTCTCCATCACATAACGATGGCACAGTTGATAATTCTAATGTTGGTTGTGCTATGAAATTTCTAGGATTTTTTTTAATTTTTTTAGCGAATTCTTCTATTTCAGTTGTTGTTGAGTGAGGGCCAATTAACATTCCATAACCCCCAGCCTCTGAGACGGACTTAACAACAAGTTTTGCTAAATTTTCTAAAACATATTCTCGATCCTTTTGGTAATGACAAATATAAGTTTCTACATTTTTAATAATAATTTCTTCATCAAGATAATATTTAATCATTTTTGGAACTAAAGAATAAATCATTTTGTCATCTGCTATTCCAGTCCCAGGAGCATTTGCTAAAGCAACATGACCTGCCTTAAAAACATCCAGTAATCCGCTAACACCAAGGCAGGAATCTTTTCTGAATTTAAGAGGATCTAAGAAATCATCATCAATTCGCCTGTAAATGACATCTACTCTTTTTAATCCAGAAGTAGTTTTTAAATATACATAATCATCATTACAAACTAAGTCATGACCCTGAACAAGTTGGATGCCCATTTCTTGTGCTAAATAACTATGTTCAAAATAAGCACTATTAAAAATTCCTGGAGTTAGTAGAACTATCTTGGGAGTATCTGTCCAAAAAGCAAGTTCTTGAAGAGTTTTTAAAAGATATGATGGATATTCATCAATTGGTTTTACTATTCTTCCGGAGAAAAGATTAGGAAAAATATTTTTCATAACTAATCTATTTTCTAAAAAATAAGCAACCCCAGAAGGGCACCTTAAATTATCTTCTAAAACATGCCAATCACCATTTCTGTCTCTTATTAAATCAAGTCCTGAAATTTGACACCATTTATTTAGTGGAGGTTTGAAACCTATCATCTGAGGTCTCCAACCTTCTGAACTCTCTATTAACTCTCTCGGAATGATTCCATCATTAATTATTTTTTGAGAATTATAAATATCATCTAGGAATAAATCAATTGCCTCAAGCCTTTGTTTTAGTCCTTTTTCTAAAGTTTCCCAATCATCTTTACTTATTATTCTAGGAAGTGGATCAAAAGGTAATATTCTCTCAGTACCTTTTAAACCAGTATCGTTTAATCTAAAAGTTGCACCATGTCTTAGTAATAATTTTTTTGCGGCAGAATGATTCCTGTTTAATTCTTCAAGGCCCATATTATCTAAAGACGAAAGAAGTGGAATCAATATTTCTCTTGCAGAGTTAACATTATCCTTAAAGTATTCATCAAAACTATTTTTAGGCTGATAACTTGAAAACATATATTTCATCTTTTAATAATTTTTACTTTAGCTTTATATCTTTATTCGTATTTATGGCTACCAAAAATAATATCTCTTAACTCGATTTATACCATTATTTTGATCATTGAAGTATATTTCTTAAAAATCTAAAAGGTATGAGTTCTAGTAATTGGCAATTTGTTTTTTTTAGATATTTCGCAAGCTTTCTTTTTATCCTCTCTCACAGTTTGTTGGTTCTTGATCATCTACCTGTAGGGGCAGCACTTCACGGGCTTGGGGAAGTTTTTATTGCGCCTTGGGCTTTTAGGGAAAGAGCATGGGATCTTGTTGTTATTGCAGTTTTATTTTTCTTCTTCGATATCTGGGGACTTATAAACACTCCTTGGAATTAACTGATATTATTTATTTACTAATTCAGAGGAAATGATATTACAAATGAAGTCTTATTTTTATAAAATTTATAAAATAATTTTTCTTTTACTACTTATGAATATTTCCAATTTATATTCACATAATTTATTTAACGGTGGTTGTAAAGAACATTGTGGCAAAAAATTTAAAGTAGTAAATAATAAAAACAATTTACAAAATCTTGATGATCAAATAAATATTGAAAGTAAAAATTCTTGTTTAAATAAATCACTATGCAGAGGATAAGCAACTAAAATTTTCAAGTTTATTTGAAATAGGTTCTTTGATAATCATCATAAAGTAAGTATTTTTTTTATTATTAGAAAAACTAAATTGTTTAAATATCAAATGTCGACAAAACCTCCTCTACCTCCCTTTGACGCTGAAACGGCAATTAAAAAAGTGAGATTGGCAGAAAATGCCTGGAATACAAAAAATCCAGTTACTGTATCACTTGCCTATACAGAAGACAGTTTTTGGAGAAATAGAAGCGAATTTATTAGAGGTAGAGAAGAAATTGTAAGATTTTTGAAACGAAAATGGAATAAAGAAATTGGTTATAAACTTATTAAAGAATTGTGGGCATATGATTCAAATCGAATTTCTGTTCGATTCCAATATGAATGGCATGACCCAGAATATAATTATTTTCGTGCTCATGGTAACGAAAATTGGGAATTTTCTGAAACTGGTTTAATGCGAAGAAGAGAGGCAAGTATAAACGACATTTCTATAGATAAAAAAGATCGTCTTTTTACATGGGGAGAAGGTCCACGTCCAGAAGATTTTCCTGGCCTCACCGAACTTGGTCTTTAAAGTTAAAGCATAAAAAATTGAAATATATAAAAAATATTTAATATCCGCTGATTGTTCTTCTTTCGGGAAAATTACCGTAATTTAAACCTTATATTTATCTTATTTATTCAGGAGATTAATGATCTTTACAAGGTGAACATTCTTTACAATCTTTACATTCACAAGGACAGAAACAACCACAACTAGGGCAGGGTACTTTTTTATTAGAGATAGAAGTGTCTATAAGTAATATATTTTGTTTAACAGTAATCATAATGATTAGTTTTATTATTAGTAGTAAATAATATACCTCAAAATATAACTGTGACAAGCTTAGTTAGCCTTTATTAGTGAGACCTAATAACTAAATTTTGAAAATGGTTATTATTATTAAAAATAAATAATAGTTCATAAGTAATTTTTATAAGATATAAGTTATATTTTAATAGTAAATTTAAACTAGATATTTCTAAATAATTAAATTATAATTATTGATGATTTTTTTACCCATTTTAAATCTAAAGAAAGCAGGTTATAAGAATCTATTTTCCATTTTTCTATATCTAAATTATTTATAAATTTTTCATCATGCAAGAATTTTGGTAAATCATGAACTATCTTAATTACTCCATCGACAACACAAAACTGGCCAGGATTTAGAACATTTTGGTTGATTTTGTTTTGTCCGATATATCCTAAATCAATAATTTCTTGTTGAAATTCTAAAAATATAAAAATCTCAAAAAGATTAAATTCAAATTCTTTGAAATATCTATAATAAGGATCCCAACTTCTTTCCATTTTTAGTAGATAGATTAATAAAATGAATGTGTGACTTTAGTTACTTTTAGCAGAAGAAAAACTTTTTATAATTAAAAAATATTCTAACTTTAATGAACATTTTCGGAATTGGGATCCCAGAAGTAGCTGTAATTGTTTTACTTGCATTGTTAATTTTTGGACCAAAACGTTTACCTCAGCTTGGGAAAACTTTCGGTAAGACCATAAAAGGTTTACAATCTGCTTCTAAAGAATTTGAGAGTGAATTAAATAAAACTCTCAAACTTAATGAAAATGACGAATAATTATTTTTTTATATTTTTAAAGAACGAAAAAAAGAGCTACCACTTTTTATAGGGCAAGAATTTACCACACATTTTTACTAATACCCGATCCCCTTTTGGGTCTTCTACTTTATCAACTTCAATTGAAAAGTCAATTGCACTCATAATTCCATCACCAAATTTTTCTTGTATCACATCCTTCATTGGAAGCCCATATACTTGCATTATTTCATAGAATCTGTAAATTAGTGGATCTGTAGGAATAACAGGATCTAGGCAGCCTTTTAATGGTGGTGTTGTTAATTGATCTTCTAATTCTGATTGTAAATCAAGAGCTTTAATTAAAATATTAGCTTCTTCTACAGAAGCTGTGGCTTGCCCATAAAATAAGCTTGCAACCCATACTTCATCTCTATTAATCAATTTACCTAAATCCTCAAAGGATAATTTTTTTTCTTTTTTTGCTGTTAATAGTATTTGTGTAAATGAGGGTAAAGTCATAATTAATTGTTGTTTTTTTATTGCAGAAGAAGTCTAAGTAACCTCTTCTACAGCTCTTGTTTCTCTTAAAAGATGTTTTTCCAAACGCATTTTAATTTTTAAATATGTAGGATCTTGTTCAATTTTTTCTCTATCTCTTGGTCTTTCTAAATCAACTGAAATTTCCTCAGAAATTATGGCAGAAGGACCGCTTGACATCAAAACAATCTTGTCAGACAAAAGCAATGCTTCTTCAATGCTATGAGTAATTAAAACAACAGTTACTTTATTTTTTCTCCAAATGGATAATAATTCATCTTGTAAATAGGATCTGGTTAATGCATCCAGAGCCCCAAAGGGTTCATCCATTAACAACATATTTGGATTAATAGATAAGGCTCTGGCAATTGCAACTCTTTGCTTCATTCCTCCAGATAATTCTTTTGGAAATTTGTTTGAAGCTTTTTCTAAACCAACCATTCGTAAATATTTTCTAGCTCTATCTTTAACATCAGCTTTTGTTTTTGCTGGGAAAACAGTATTTAAGGCAAATTCAATATTTTGAATAGTTGTTAACCATGGCATCAAAGCGTAATTTTGAAAAATAACACCTCTATCGGGACCTGGACCTTTTATGGCTTGTCCGTCAATAATAATTTTCCCAGATGTTGGCGCTTGTAAGCCTGCTATTAAATTTAGCAATGTTGATTTTCCACAACCAGAAGGACCTATTATTGATACAAATGTGTTCTTCTCTATCTTTAGGTTAATATCTTTAATAGCTTCAAACCCACTTCTATTTCCTTTGGAGCGAAAATCAATAAACTTCTTTTCTTTAAAAAAAATCTTTCCTAAATTCACTAATTCAAGGTGAGAATAATTTTTATTTGAAGTAGATATTTTTGATGATTTTTTATTCATGTAATCAATAGGTTTAGATACTGTAGTCGAATTTATCTTGAAGAAATCCAAAAAATTGATCCAAAATAAATCCTGTAAAACCAATAATTATTATTGCAACAAATATATTTTCAAGAGATAAATTATTCCATTCATTCCAAATAAAATAACCAATTCCTGTACCCAATAGCATTTCTGCAGCAACAATAACAAGCCAAGCTGTTCCCATTGATATTCTCATACCTGCAAGAATATTTGGCATAATTGCGGGCAAAATAACCCTCCTAATAGTTATTGATTTACTTGCTCCTAAAGATTTAGAAACTCTCAAATAATCAGGATTAATACTAGCCACACCAAATGCAGTATTAATTAATGTTGGCCAAATACTTGTGATGAAAATCACAAAAATGCCTGTGATCTCTGAGTTTCTAAAAACAAAAAGTCCTACAGGTAGCCAAGCTAAAGGGGAAACAGGTTTTAAAAGTTGCACATATGGATTTAAAGAAGACTGAGCTAACTTCGACATCCCCATTAGAACCCCCAAAGGAATAGCGACTAAAACAGCCAAGCTATATCCGATTAATACTCTTCTTAAACTTATAAGTAAGTTAGTTCCAATTCCCAAATCATTTGGACCATTATCAAAAAATGGATCTGATACCCACCAAATTAATGATCCTATTGTTTTAAATGACCCTGGGAAATTCTTGACTAATAAACCTTGTTGAGCAATTACTTGCCAAAGAATGATAAATATTAAGAGGCTCAAAATTGCTACTGCAAAGGTAAGCCTTGTAGAAATAGCTTTGTTCATCTTCAAGATTATTTAACTAGAAAATCAAAATTGGAGTATTAATAAATACCAAAAGATATAATTTCTTATAAATTAAAAACCATCCCTTTTAATTTGATCTTTAATGTATTTAATTGGATTGCTAGGGTCAAATTCATCATAAGCTAAGATTTCTTTTCTAAACCTTGCTGTTGGTGGATTGCCTCCCATTTCCCTTTCGAGGGCTTGAGCTTCATCTGTTAAAAATATTGAAGCGCTATTAGGGTTAAAATCGCCTGCTTGAATAGCAGCAACTGCACCTCCTAAATCCCAACGAATTAATTGAGATTGAATCCAATGTGAGAAGCTTTGCCAAGGGTAGGGTTTAAAGTCAATTCTGTCTGGAACATTTTGTGTTTTACCTAATCCATCTTCAAATTTGCCTGTAAGAACAGCTTCAACAACTTCTGTAGGTTGGTTTAGAAATCCTCTTCCAGAAATAGCTTTAGCGACTTCTTTTCTGTTAGAAGGAGTTGAGACATAAGCAGCAGCATCAATAATAGATTTATTAAGAGCTCTGAAAGTTTCAGGATGTTCTTTAATCCAAGGTTCCCCAGCTGCAAACGCACAACATGGATGGCCAGGCCATAATTCTTTAGTAAGAAGATGTATAAAACCTGCATCTTCGTAAACTGCCCTTTGATTAAATGGATCAGGCATTAAGTATGCGTCGATATCACCAGCAACTAATTGTGCAATACTATCTGGTGGTGGAACAGGACGAATCTGAACGTCTTTATCTGGATCAACCCCACCTTTGGCTAGATAATATCTCAATAAAAGATTATGCATTGAGTATGGGAATGGAACTCCAAAAACGAATCCTTTCATATCGGCAGGACCATTAACTTTTCCTTTATGACGGTTAGCAACAGTAATAGCTTGTCCATTTATATTTTCAATGCTTGCTAGTTTCACGCTAAATGGTGCAGTTCCTAATCCAAGTGTCATGGAAATTGGCATTGGAGCTAGCATATGGTAGGCATCTAATTCACCAGCAATTGCAGAATCTCTAACAGCTCCCCAACTTGGCATTTTGACAACTTTTACATCCATACCAAACTTGTTGTAGAAACCCATAGGTTCGGCCATTATTATTGGAGAGGCACAAGTTATAGGTATGAAACCAACTCTCAGGGTTTGTTTTTCTAAGTTATTAACATTAATAGGAGTGTCATCAATTGGTTGTTTAGCAGGTTTATTTTGGTTTGAACAAGCTACTGTAATTAACGCTGCACCTGCAGCCAAGCTGGATAAAAACTGTCTTCTTCCCATTGGAGAAGAAGCTTTTGTTTTAGCAAAAAATTTACCTGCTTGAGGTCCAAATGCTGCTTGAAAGGCTTGATCTAACCCACCAGCCTCTTTAGCTAATTCTCTAAGCAATTGTTCTTTATATGGATCACCATTTGAAGCGTTTTTATAAAATAAAAGATCTCTCATTTCTGCAGTTGAAATAGCATCAGCAATTTCATAAGCCTCATTTTTGATGAGCCCCATCCTAGAAAAATCTGAAATTATTTCAGCAGGGTCATCTGGCATGTCTGCCATAAAATTTTCATGATCATTTCCTATTGGTCGACATTCTACGCATGCACAGAAATAACCATGATCGTTTGATGGATTTAAAAAGTTATTTTTAAGAAAAGTTTTATTACTCGATGGGTTATTTTCTGAAATCTGATTTGAGGTTTTACATTCAAAATTATATTTTTGAGTAAAATTACTAGCTGGAACAATCATTAAACAATCTTTAACTTAATGTATAAATTATTTATCTAGAATTATTTTTGAGATGTATAAATAAATACTTTTTATAGACAATAAGTATAAATATTTTTGAATGAAAATATTCCACAAACTAAATAAAAATAGTTTAATAAATCAATCATATTAATTAGGCTGGGCTTTTTAAAATTATAAAAATGATTATCATTTTCATTTAACTGAGTTTTTTCTAATAATAAAAATGATAATCATTTTTATTCTTAATTAATTTAATTTTGAATTTCTAGTAACCTTAAATAATTCATTAAAGATTAAATATTTAGGCTATAAAGTGACATTTAAGATAAAACAAGTTTCTATTAAATTACAAAAGATTCTTGTAATAAGTTGATATACTTAAATTTTTAATTTATTTTATATATTTGATCTTTGATGCCTATCATCAATTGACTATTTGCTTGATAATTTTTATTAGGAGGATTGATTTGATTTTTAATTAAAAAAATAAAGGTATATATTAGAGGCAGAAGTAAAGACGACACAGCAACTAAAGCAATTATTTGGTTTAACCTAATAAATGGTTTTTTTACAAGATCCTCTCCGCACAAGCCACAAATTAGAGTACCTTTTGAAGATTGTTTTTGAAATTGATATTTAGGATTGCAATAGGGGCAATAATATCTAATCATCTTTTAATTTACTGTTTTAATCATTATCTACGAGGCTAGTATAATGTCATCTTATTTTTTGTAACTAAAAAAGAGGGCTTTATTAAGCCCTCTTTGATCTCTTACTTATATTTTTTCCTGAAGTTAATAACGCACCTAAATCTTGGATCCTTGTTGCTAACTACTTTTAAGCTAATGCTCACCAAAATTAACTAATTGTTTTTAACTGGGGCAAAAACTCTAGAATTAAGCTTGTTTCTTAAAGGGCACCTAAACGATGCAAAAGAAGGAAGCTTAGACATTAATAAAAAATAATTGGAGCAGTTAATTAAATTAGTTCGGTTTATTCCGAAATTTCAGGCAGGCTATCGATCATTTTGAAAGACCTCCTAGAACTCATCAATTTAAAATTAGGAAAATATTTCTCTAAAAACAATCCGTTATTATACGCATTGATTTCTGTTTAAAAATGTACGAGAGTAGAAATCAATTGCTGTTTTTTTTTTGAGATTTATTTAGTAAGTTTTGCTTATTTCTTTTGATATTTAATTCGACTATCTTGACTTTAATAATTGAGGAAATCTTTTATGAATCATTCCAAAGAAATTAGTAAGACTGATCAATCTAATCCTATAGACGAATATTTTCAATGTCTTTCATATTGCGATATTCACCCAAAAGGTATAGATAATGACTGTGAGGTCATTTGTATGGAAAGGCATTTAAAAGCTAACTATTGGTAATTTTCAATTTCTACTTTTTATTTAAATCCTTTTGAAAAAAGATTAGTACGGACTTTGAAATTCCATACATTCACCACACCTTTTGCGTTAACTGCTGCAAGTGCACAATCATCAGGTCTCCAGGATATTGCTCCTACTAGATCTCCGGCGAATGCAGCCCCAACTGGGTCTCCATTACCGTCTTTTTTTAAAAAACTTGCAACAACAGAACCATCCCTCGATCCTGAGGCTACAAGCATACCTTTATTTGAAAAGGCTAGGCTTGAAATCGGTTCTGTATGGTGACATAGCTCTCCTGGCATAGTCCCCTCTGGACCATTTCCAATAAAGCTCCATACTGTAATTCTTTCACTACCACTAGTTGCTAGTAATTTTCCGCTGTCATCAAAAGAAAGGTGACTTGGTTTCCCAGGATATCCAGTCATTTCTGCATCCATTCCCGTTGATCTTCTCCAGAAATGAACAGAATTGTCTTGACTCCCGCAGGCGACTATATCTCCATCAGGACTTAATTCCATTGATACCAATGACCCTTGCCACTCTAGTTTTTGATTCGTTTTGTTATTAACTATGTCAAAGAAAGTTACTCTTCCGTAGCAAGCAGTGGCTAACTCATTTTTATTTGACCATGTTATTGCACTTACTGTACTTGGATGGTCTTCCGAGATCCATTTCTCTTCCCCATTTTCATTAAAAACATATACTTTTTTTGATGAAGCTATCGCTAGAAATAAACCGTCATTAGACCACTTGAGGTGTTCTACCCAACCTTTGCCAAGATCAAGTGTTTTAATTAATTTACCTTCATCGCAATTACAAATTTGAACATTGCCATCCTGACCTGATGTCGCAAAAATTTCTCCCTCGGGATGAATGGCCAGTGCTAGTAGACCACCAGAGTGTGTATTTTGTTTTTCCCAAACAATTTTTCCAGTATCTCCTTCGAATGCAAAAAGACCTCCTGCTACGTCACCCACAATAAATTGTTTCCCCTTTAGAGCCCAGCCACATGCTATGGCATAATCGTTAACTTCAGCTGTCCATCCCTCGTGGAACATTCCTCTTGGGCTAAATGGTTCTAAATCAGGCATTTATCAAAGCCTTCTTGCATCTCTTTCTCGTTCAAATTTCTACCTATAAAAACAAGTTGGTTTCTACGAGGTTCGTTACCCCATTCTTTGTCAGGTTGTGCAGTAAATAACATGTGCACTCCTTGGAAAACTATTTTCCTTGGGTTCCCTGAGTAACTTATGAAACCTTTAGTTCTGAATATATCCACCCCTTTTTCTGAGAGAAGCCTTCCCATCCAAGTATTTAGTTTTTCTGGATCAACATCTCCAAAACGCTCAATGGCAATTGAGCCAACTTCATCATCATGTTCGTGCTCTGCTTGCCAGAACCTTTCAGTATTAAATGGAATCTCTTTTGAATTATTTTCTTCAATTTTAACGACTTTCATATTGAATTCTTCAGCAGTATGCTGTGTAAATAAGCCAATTTTTGTTGGCTTTTCTGTGTTCAGTATGAAGGATTTATTACCTTTATCCTCTAATTTGAGATTTATATGTTCTCCAAAGGGGATGGTATCCCCAGGAGCTAAACTATTAGCTTTTTCTGCATAAAGTCTTACGGAGGATTCAGCACCGTCTTTAAGTTCCTCTTCACTCTCACCTTGGTTGGCGAGAGCTACTAATGACATTTCTGGATCGGGACCCTCTTCGAGCATTAATTCATACTTACCTGCAGCAAGATCGTAAACGCCTGTCCATTCAAACGGATATTCTGGTTCAAGAAATGTTGGTCTTCGTTTAAGAATTTGATCAAGATCAAATGCACTAAGATTTAAAACAGTTTCTATTGGTACTTGGGCATTCTCGGCTCGAATAATTCGAGTCATACGATTCATATCTCTTAATCTCGATTCAAGAGTATCTAGTTCATCACAGGAAACTAAATCTGTTTTATTAAGCACTAAAACATCAGCAAATGCTACTTGTTCAGAACTTTCATCACTTCTTCCTAATTGTTGATCAATATGTGCAGCATCAACTAAAGTCACAATTCCATCTAGAGTAAATTCAGAACTAATTTCTTCATCCATGAAAAATGTCTGGGCAACGGGACCAGGATCTGCCAAGCCCGTTGTTTCTACCAATACATAGTCAAACTTATCTCTTCTTTTCATAAGGTTGCCAAGGACTCTTATCAAATCTCCGCGAACGGTACAACAGATACACCCATTTGACATCTCAAATACTTCTTCATCCGCATTAATAACGAGTCCTTGATCTATACCGACTTCACCGTATTCATTCTCGATTACGGCTATTCTTTTACCATGTTCTTCACTTAATATTCTATTAAGCAAAGTAGTTTTCCCTGAACCTAAGAATCCAGTAAGGATCGTTACTGGAACTTTATCTTTGATGCTCATCTACTGATTTTTACTAAATAAACAATAGTCTTATAATAGTAATAATAAGAAATGAAAACCGTTTTAATTAGAAATATTTAATCTGAAAGTTTGTACCATTCAGACTCAAGATTGGAGCCAGATTCTTTATCACAGCTTCCACCTAATGAATTAACAATTGTACAAGTGTTGTGAACAGCAACGCTTATAGTATTTCCCTTCATCATTAAACCATCAACGAATATTTGATTAGAAGCTAAAGGTACAGAACTTTGCCTACTTAAGTTTTTTAATAACTTAGAAGCTGGTATTTGTTCTGGAAATATTGCCTTAACATTTTCTTCCTTAAGCATATTCAAAGTTGAACTAATGTTTTCAGGTCTTAAGCTTGATGAATCGCCAAGGAAGTCTAGTAAACTAACTGTCTCAAATCCGTATGCAGCACCATAATAATCCATAGCTTTGTGTTTTGAGACAAGCACCCTGTCTTGCTCAGGTATTGTTGAGACCTGTGCAACAATCCATCCATTTAGTCCGCTGAGTAAAGATTCAGTTGAATCAATTCTTTCATTGATGGATTTTCTATCTTTTCTGTTAAAAATAGAGATATCCTTTTTTAGATTTTTTGAGATTACTTTACTCATTTTTATAATGTTGGTTGGATCATGCCATACATGAGGGTCCAAACTTCCATGTCCATGATGATGGTGGTGATGCCCGTCTCCCTCATCTGGAACTTGCGCAATAGGCTCTACATCATTGTTGGATACATCTTTGAAGAAGTGTTCATCTGCTTCAAATTCAAAAGGCATATGTTCTGTGAAGAATGTATATTTACCATCTTTTTTGATTTCTACATTAAATATTGTGCTTTCTTTACCTTGATCAAAATTAAGTGATATTGCTTTTGAACTGGCTATTAAAACATCATTATCAGCTTTGTAGATAGAATCATCAGATTCTAAAAGTTCTTTAGCAAGTTCTTCAGATTCTTCAATATCGCCAGATTTAAGGATAACCATTTTCATAGCAGGATCTGCATATTCACCATCGACTTTTGCAAATGACCATTTATATGATCCTTCCTCAAGATCAAAAGTCCCTGCCCATTCAAAGCCTTCTGCGCCATGTTCACTATGGCCACCCATATCAGGTTCTTGTGCAACTGGTTCGATATCATTTTTAGCTAGATCTTTAAAGAAGTGTTCATCTGCTTCAAATTCAAAAGGCATATGTTCTGTAAAGAAAGCATACTTACCATCTTTTTTGATTTCTACATTAAATTCCGTGATATCTTTCTTTTGATCAAAATTTAAAACGTAAGCTTTGTCACTTGCAGAAAGAATACCATCATTGCTTTTTTCAATATTTTGATCAGATCCCAATAGATCTTCTGCTAATTCTTCAGATAATTCAATGTCATCTGATTCAAGAATGACCATTTTCATAGCAGGGTCTGCATATTCACCATCAACCTTCGCAAATGACCATTTGTAGTTTCCTGCTGAAAGTTCAAAAAGACCAGCCCATTCAAAAGCTCCTCCCTCTTCACTAGAAGGATTATCAACTTCGATGGCACTAACACCAACCACAACAGTATTTGACTTATCTTCCCAGTTTTTCATAGTGGGAGTCATTTCTTTACCTAGAGTGAAAACTTTGTCTGCGCTATTTAATAATTGAGCTTGCCTTGGATTGATCTTTAAGTCATGAACATCCTGTTTTCTATCTACTAAGCATGTAACTTCATCGGAAGGTAATGCAATTGATTTAACTAAATCACAAACTAGCGGTTCTACTGCTACATATGATTTTCCTTTAGCCATGACATCCTGCCCAAAACCAGAAAATATAATCGTTCCAGCGATAACAGAATTTTTAATAATTGACTTACTTGCAGTTGTTTTATTTGTTAAGAGTCTTTTAAAAATTGACATAAAAAAAATTAAATACATAAAAAATGATAATCATTTCCATTTTTGATGACAACTAAAAGTATTAAATGTTATGAAAATAATACGAAGTTATAATATTGTTAAGCTTATTAAATGACTTTAAAATATTGATTAATGGCTACTTTAGTCGCTGAAAATTTAACCTATTCCTACACTAAAAAAAGTAAGCCAGCTTTAAATAAGGTATCGGTTGAGATCAAACCTGGAACTCTCACAGCGCTAGTTGGTCCAAACGGTGCGGGTAAATCTACTTTATTAAAAATATTGCAAGGACAGAATGCTCCAGATAAAGGCGAAATAAAAATTGATGGTGAGAACTTACATAGATCTAGATCCCTTGTCGCTCTTATGCCCCAAAGAAGTTCCATGAATTGGAAGTTTCCAATTACAGTAGAAAAATTGGTATCTCTTGGGCAAATAAAGTATTCAAAATCTAAAAGCAATACTCCTTTTCAAATCAAAACACTTCTCGCATATCCTAATGCATGGATTAATAAATGTTGCGAATTAGAGGCGACAATGCAAAGGGTTGGCATTGCTAATTTAGCTAATAGAAGACTTGATTCTCTTTCTGGAGGTCAACAGCAAAGAGCTCTATTGGCAAAGACTCTTATGTCTCCTGCAAAAATCTTTCTTCTTGACGAACCTTGCGCGGCTTTGGATCCTCCTGCAAAAGAGGATTTTCTAAAAATTGTTCGTCAACTTGCGGATGTAGGTCTTTCTTTAGTTGTGAGTAGCCATGATTGGGGCGAGTCTCTTAATAATTACGATCAAGTAATAGTTCTTGATAAAGCTGTTTTAGCAGTTGGTAGTCCCGATTCAATAAAAGATAAATTAGAGGCAATAAATATTAGCTCTATCAAAAAATAATTTCCATGTTTAGAAAATTTTCTCTCTTAATTTTGAGCTTGATAACAGTTTTGGCAAAGTCCAAAATATTCGAGTGTATGAAACAAAAGTTGAAACTTTTTGGGATTTTTTTTTGGCGTTTGAATATCTTTAACAGGACAACCTTCCATTTTCGAAGTTTCTCCGCATTGAACACAGGTCAAATGATGAATATCTCTATCAACGGGAGTATAAAGAACTTCTCCATTTGGGAGATGTCTAGAACGAATTAAACCATGTTTTATCAAGATTTGCAGATTTCTATAAACAGTTGTCAAACCCATAGATTTACCTTTAGTCATCAGCTGCCTATGCAACTCTTGTCCGCTCAATTCATCATCACAGTTATTCAGTTCTTCAAGAAGTTGTTCTTGTCTTTTGGTAATGTCAGACTTAGTTACCATTGTTTTCGAGATCTTTTTATGGCCCGTAATTCTGATCATACCGAATCATTCGAATAATGTCTTTTATTAATAACAACTGGTGGACTGTTCCATTAATAATAACTATTTTTTCAGGGATCTTATGTCCAGCAATGGGAACTGTATTAATTACTCATAAAAGATTATTACAAGTTAATTTGATCTCTCATTGTGTGTTGCCTGGACTTGCTCTCGCATTAGCGCTTGGAATTCACCCCTCAATTGGTGGTGTTATAAGTGGTCTTTTAGGCTCTGTAATTGCTGAAAGTTTAACTAATAGAAAAAGTGAAAATTATGAAGCAGTTATGAACACTATTCTCGCTGGAATGCTTGGTTTTGGAGTACTTATTATTCCTCTACTTGGAATAAGGATTGATTTGGAAGCAGTATTATTTGGCGATTTATTGACAGCAAATTTTGGGGATTTAATTAGAACAATAATTGCATTTTTAGTATTTATGATCTTGATAACTTTTGGATATGAAAAGGTTGTTTACGTTGGACTAGATCCAGAAGGTGCATCTGCGAGTGGTATAAATGTTTCTTTATTAAATCTTGCGCTTAGTTTTACAACAGCATTAGTAATTGTCAGTTCAATGTCAGCAGTGGGAGTAATTCTTGTTATTGCTCTTCTTTCTACCCCAACTCTCTTAG
This sequence comes from Prochlorococcus sp. AG-459-D04, assembly GCA_003212035.1. Classification (GTDB taxonomy): domain Bacteria; phylum Cyanobacteriota; class Cyanobacteriia; order PCC-6307; family Cyanobiaceae; genus Prochlorococcus_A. The sequence continues at coordinate 1,968 of QCRA01000001.1, read as the reverse complement.
GGCTAAATAAGGCTCAAAGTTTAAGAATTGCAATGATGAAATCTTCATTTTTTGGATTATTCATCTCTCTGCTGGGCTTTATTCTCTCTTTAGTCTTTAATCTGTCACCAGGGCCCGCAATTAGTGTTATTTGTGTCGCATCTCTTTTGATTCCTAAACATCGCAAATAATTAAATTTTAAATGTCCAGTCAGAGTTTAATGCTTGAGCTTCCGGATTGTTTTTTAAAGCTACTTCCGTAGCCTCTTTTTTATTGTTAGCTATAACAACTTCATCAAATTCTTTCCCATTTTTTTTAAGACTTACTTTGAAACGCATAAAAATTTTTTAATTAATCATAAAGTTAACCACTGAGCAACTAAATTTAAATACTTTTAAAAGTTAATTGATGAAATAGAAACTTTAGTTATTTTGAAGTTTTTCTACTACAGATTCTTTCTCAATCTTAGCTACATCCTGTAATCCATTAGCATCAAACCAAGGAGCGTTTTCCCAATTAAATCCTTCCCCAAACGTATTATCGGGAGCAGCTACGTACCAGTGACATGATGAATCTGGAACATCTACAGCACATTTTGACCAGTCAGCTTCCCACTGTGGAACTTGTACCCACATAACAGATGCTAATAAAAAAGAAAAAATAAAATTCATAAGTATTGGTTAGCAAAATTTTGAAAGATTTTTTTCACATTCTTTCTTTCTTTTCTTCCAGTAATTCTCAAGTATTTGATATTTATGCATATTTTTAAATTGATTTAAATGAATATTATTCTGATTAAGAACTGAAGTATTTTTGATTTTCATGACTCAAGCTGTCTACGTTTCACATATTTAAGATACTTTATAGATTTTTTGAAGTGAATTTATACTTAATTTCTGTCTTTCTTTTGTGTAGGTAAGTATTTTTCGGGATTATTTTCAATATAAGTAAGCGAATATTTGACAACAGCAACTATTACTGTAAAAAGAGCGATTGCTGAAATAATAAAAATGATTTTTTTGTAAATGCTTTTCATGAATTTTTTATTTTTTTGATTATATTTTTCATCAATATCCAATTTTTCTGAAAGATTTAAATAATTAGTAATTTATACTGTAGCCTTATAAATTGCCTAAGGAGTAAATTAAATAGATCAGAAACTCCTCACACACTTTTTTCTGATAACTTAAAAAGTACTCGATCGCTATGTTTGGGTACTTTTTTGTATTTTGCGCGATGTGACAGTTAAGATAGAGGTCTATCAGGCATTACACTTTTAGAATTTTGGTGTGATATTATCATTGTGTGTAGGAGGAATTGATTTATTTCAGTGGAAACATGGAAACATTTGATTTAAATCAATTTATAAAGATCTCTTTCTGAGAGATCTTTTTTTTTGGATTATAAGAAATAAATATTAAATCCTGAAGGTAAAAACAAATATGCTTTCTCCCAAAATAAATAATGAGATACGTAATTACAAATTAGTTATTTTATTAGTTAGATTATGAGTTAATAAATTCTTCTGTTAATGAAAATACTTTTTTTAGCAATTTTGATTTCTTCAAGCTTTTTATTCCCTTCTTCATCATTTGCCTCACATGTTGAACTAAAACCTTGTGTAGAGATTGCTCATTGTGTACGAGAAGAATGGGAGGTTAAGAATATTGAGAACCCTTTTGAAGAGATTAAAACATTTATCGAAAACACTCCAAGAACTGAAATTGTAGAAATTGATGGCGATTATCTTCATGCTGAGGCAACTAGTAAATGGATGAAATATATAGACGATTTAGAAGTATCCTTTCTACCTGAATCAAACATCTTATCAATAAGATCAGAATCAAGAGTTGGAGAAAGTGATTTGGGAGTAAACCAAAAAAGAGTTGATTTACTAAAATCGAAAATGTTTTAGGATAAAAAGTTAAAAAAAAATAATTTGTTTATTGTTTTTTGTATAACTTTTCCTTTTAAAAAAAAAATTAGCAG